>JAZSAW010000170.1:0-2302 GCA_045602105.1 Candidatus Avilachnospira sp. | reverse complement strand
CCAAGTCCAAGGGAGCTTCACCCCAAGGGTACGATTCTGGCGAATCTTCGGCATATAATTGCCCATAACGATAAATAACAGGCCGGTAAACGCCGGTAACAGTGCAGTTATATCCCAGTGTTTACCGAAAGCGGTGCCATACAGTGCCGCAGCGCAAAACAGAGATGTCGCAGGCATGATCCAGAACAGCAATCCTACTGCCTTTCTGGTCTGATTTTCATTTCCCTTGTCCAATAGTGTAAGTGTCAAGCATAGCCAATGGACAGGAAGCAAAATAAGAAACGGCACAAATACCGCAAGAGACTTTTTCATCTGACCATCGGCTACTCCATCAGCACCCCAATGAGTAGTCATGATCTCAGGTAGTCTGTCCCATAGCAGAAATCCCACCAACACAGGCAGGATGACCAGAAATGATGAGATGATGATCTTCCACTTATGTTTATTCCACATGGTTTTCTTCTCCTTTCAGCGTTGAAAGCCAAAGCAATATCTCCTCCAGAACGGAGGTGTTGAGCTCATAGTAAATAAACTTCCCCTCCCGGGTATCCCGAATCAGGTCTGCCTCCTTCAGCACAGACAGATGGCGGGAAATCGCAGGTGCAGAAATGGAAAAATGCTCCGAGATCTCACCTGCCGACATTCGCCCCTCTTTCAAAAGGTCAAGTATGCTCCGGCGGACAGGATCTGACAGGGCACGAAGGGTATGGTGGATTGCCATGTTCTCCCTCCTTTAACATTTAGGTTAATTGTTAAATGTATAATACCATATCGCTTCTTCCCTGACAAGAAAACACGCCGGGGTCTTACGACCCGGGCTGTTGATTAAGTAAGATCTCTGGCTTTGAGGATACGCACAAGAACAGGACTGAGAACAAGATTGATGGCCATTTCAATGAGGAAATTGACGCCCACAAGTCCCAGGAACAAAAAGCCCACAAAGCCGGCGGCCTCTACGGAATAGGTCTGCATCAGGTAGGAACGGAAAAACACCGTTGCGCCCAGAAGAAACAGACCGGTATTCACCACAGGGCAGACAACTGCCGAAGCAATAGAGGCCAGAGTACGGTTGGCCTTACTCAGAGCACGGAATACTGCGCCGGAGACCACACCGGCCAGCACGCCTTTGACCAGACAGATCGTTGCCGTGGCAAAGGGGTTATGGCTCCACATACCGGCAGTGAACAAATCAATGCCTGTTACACCGGCAAGAAGTACCACCACGCCAAAGACCGCACCAAGCCATGCGCCTGCCCGGATACCATAGATGGCAGAGCCAATGACAATGGGAATGAGCACCAAAGATGGGGGCGTAAGTCCCAGTCGACCCAGACCGGTCGCCACGACCTGCAGAACAATAACGATGGCGGTGAAAATAGCCATGCCCACCAGGACCTTGACCTTTTTCAGAGAATTGGATTCATGCATATGATTACCTCCTGCTGTTGCTCCCTAAGAGGATGCAACGCAAATAAAATTACAGAATTTCGTCCTCTACGGGAGGCTCGAACTCGTCAGGAATCTCTTCCGGAGCGATGCCCTGCATCTGCTGCCACTGCTCCTTGGTAATGAGCAGCTGCCGGGGCTTTGAGCCCTCGAACGGACCGACAATGCCTTTTTCCTCCATCTCATCTACAATACGTGCCGCTCTGGCGTAACCCAGTTTCAGCCGCCGTTGGAGCATGGATACAGAGGCCTGTCCGGTTTCCAAAATCACATCTACCGCAGCGGGGAGCAATTCATCTCCCTCGGATACCTGCTCTACCGCAGGAGCGCCGGAGTTGCCGGCAGATTTACCGCTCTGCTCGGCCTTCTGGTTGATCTGCTCCATGACATCATCATCATAGGAGGCGGTAGCATTCTTTTTGATGAACTCCACCACATCCTGCACTTCGTCATCGGTAATGAAGCAGCCTTGCACTCGGCGGGGCTTGCCCTGACCCAAAGGTGCGTAGAGCATATCGCCCTTACCAACCAGCTTTTCCGCACCAGCAGTATCCAGAATGATCCGGGACTCCATGGCGGAGGCCACGGCAAAGGCGATTCGGGAGGGAATATTGGCTTTCATCAGTCCGGTGATAACATCCGCAGAGGGACGCTGGGTAGCGATGACCAGATGGATGCCGGAAGCACGTCCCATCTGGGCGACGCGACAAATGGCTTCTTCCACTTCCTTGGCCGCCACCAGCATCAGATCTGCTAGCTCGTCGATGACCACCACGATCTGCGGGAGCTTCTCCCGGTTATCGTCCTGCATACCGCAGATCTTATTATAGGATTCCAGATCACGGGCACCGGCATC
>JAZSAW010000169.1:0-6848 GCA_045602105.1 Candidatus Avilachnospira sp. | reverse complement strand
TCTTGACGACCTTCTTCTGCATCTTGTACAGGCAGACCTCAATGTGGGTCTCGAATTCTTCTTCGCCGTACTTCTCCACGAACTGGTTCTTGAAGTCGATACGGGCAGCGGTGAGCCGCTCTTCCCGGACATTCTTGTCATCGGTGTCCAGAGCATGCTCGATCTGGGGCAGACCGTAGGCAATCAGGTCATCCAGCAGGTCGTGGTTGACAGCGGCCTTCTCGAAGGTGAACTTAGGCTTGCCGATCTCGGCGACGATGCCGTTGATGAACTTGACGATCTCCATGTTGGTCTCGTGAGCCACACGGATGCACTCGTAGACGATGTCCTCGGGGGCTTCGTTGGCTTCGGTCTCGATCATGACCACCTTTTCGAAAGTGGAGGAGATGCACACGAAGCACTTGCAGGCCTCACGTTCCTCCGCGGAGGGGTTGATGAGGTAGCGGCCGTCTTCCATATAGGCCACATTGGTGGTGGCAACAGGACCGTTCCAGGGCACATCGGAAGAAGCGATGGCGATGGATGCGCCCAGAGAAGCCACGATCTCCACAGGGTTTTCGTAGTCATTGACCAGAACGGTGCAGGTGACCACGGTGTCGTTGCGGAGCTCCTCGTCAAACAGAGGACGCATGGGGCGGTCGATGATACGGCTGTTGAGGATGCCGTGATCGGAGGGCTTGCCCTCGCGACGGTTGAAAGAGCCGGGGATACGGCCAACGGCGTACATTCTCTCCTCGAACTCGATGGTCAGGGGGAAGTAGTCGATGCCGGCCTTGGGGATGGGGTTGCAGGTGCAGGTGACCAGCACCACGGTGTCGCCGTAGCGGCAGATGCACTCGGCATTGGCCAGCTCTGCCCCTTTGCCGGTCTCGACGGTAAAGGTACGGCCGCCGATCTCGGTCTCATAGATGTGGTGATTGGGGTATTGCTTCTTGGTGATCATGGGAAACCTCCTTTGTTTTTTCGGTTTCCGCAGGGGAGATTTAGCACTTGAAACAGCAGTCTGCCCAAAGGAAAACGGCTCTTTCAACTGCTAAAGCCAGCCCCATGCGGAAAGGGTTTGGTTTGCAAAAGATGGGCAGACGTGCGTCTGCCCATCATGGGATACTTACTTACGGATGCCCAGCTTGGCAATGATGGCACGATAACGGTTGACGTCCTTCTTTGCCAGATAGTCCAGCATGTTACGGCGCTTACCGACCATCATCAGCAGGCCACGGCGGGAGTGGTTGTCGTGCTTGTGGACACGCAGGTGATCGGTCAGCTCGTTGATACGGGCAGTCAGAATAGCGATCTGGACCTCGGGAGAACCGGTGTCACCCTCGTGGGTAGCGTTTGCCAGAATAACGGCAGTCTTGTCTTCTTTACGGATCATGGTAATTTCCACCTTTCTAGTATGTTGCCCACATTCTAAGTATTGGGTCGGCAGAACGCCCGCGTAAAAGCCAGGCTGTGTCCCAAAACTGAGAAAAGGGGCTTTCGGCGCGTACCGCGCCAGCTTGGATAGAATATCACACCTTTTTCCAAAAGTAAAGGGGAAACTTTGGAAAAATCAGGTTTTTTCCATGGATTTTCCGTGTTTTTTCTCAAAAACCTCCGTGCCGTGTTTGCACCACGGACAAATAAACCCTTCCGGCAGCTCCTGACCGTCATACACATACCCGCAGACTGTGCAGACCCAGACGGTCTTTTCCTGCTCCTGAGGCCGGGGCTTTACCTGCCGGTGATAGTATTCGTAGGTCATGGCGGGAAGCTCTCCCAGATTCTGGGCATGGGTCACCTGCGCCACAAACAGGCTGTGGGTGCCCAGATCCACCGTCCTGACCACCTGTCCGCAGAGCAGGGCACGGCAGTGCCGGGTCAGATAGGCTACGCCGTTTTCCGCTCTGGCAGGGGTGAGGTCAAACTTCTCCGCCTCCCGTCCCGACTGAAAGCCAAACCGGCGAAACAGGTCAAAGGGCGCGCTTTCATCCAGAACGGATACATTAAATATCCCCGTGTCCCGGATCATGTCGTGGGTCAGGCAGGACTTATTGACGGTCACGGAGATCTGCAACGGCTCGTCGGTCAATTGCTGGACGGTGTTGATGATACAGCCATTGTCCCGCCCCTGATGGCGGGCACTGAGGACAAACAGTCCGTAGGTAAGGGAAAACAGGGCAGATCGTTCCATAATACATTCCTCCTGCTTTCACCATACCCCAAAGGACGGCGGTTTATACCCCGATGCCCCATTCCGGCAGGGGCAGTCTCTGCATCGCCCCGAAAATTTTAGTCTTGAGGTCCGGGTACTGCTTCTGCAGATCTGCCAGCAGGTCCTTGACCTCCTGACGCTTGGTGGACTTGTCCGCCGGACAGGTGTTGTGGACCACCGGCAGATTTTCCCGGGAGGCGAAGTTCTCCACCGCCTTTTCTCCGATGTAGAGCATGGGGCGAATCTGCGTGACCTCCGTCCGGCTGAGCCAGGTCACCGGCTGAAAGCAAGACAGCCGTCCCTCATAAAATAAGGAGAGCAAAAAGGTCTCCACGGCATCGTCATAATGATGGCCTAAGGCTACCTTATTGAATCCCAGCTCCAAAAGGGCGTCGTTCAGCGCACCACGGCGCATTTTGGCGCACATGGAGCAGGGGTTTTTCTCCTTGCGGATGTCGAAGATCACTTCCGCGATCTGGGTCTGTACCCGGGTGTAGGGCACATCCAGCTCCCGGCACAGAGCCTCCACCGGGGCGAAATCCATTCCCGGCAGACCCATATCGATGGTAATGGCGTGGAGGTCAAAGGGCTTGGGATAATACTTCCGCAGTCCCGCCAAAAGGACAAGCAGAGCCAGAGAATCCTTGCCTCCGGACACCCCCACGGCGATGCGGTCGCCGGCCTGTATCATCCCATAATCATCCACGCAACGGCGGACCAAACCCATAAGATGTTGCATAAAGTTCTCCTTTTCCCGAAAAATGAGTTGCGAGTATTTAAGAGCAAACGGGAGAAAAAACGAGCTTTCGGGAGTTTACTCCAAGGAAAATAAAAAAATCAAAAATTGTGGTTGACAGTGATTTTTCTTTGTGTTATAAAGAGTAAGCGCGTTACAGCTATTGTATCCGCGCCCTATGGATTTGTCAAAATTTTTATTACATTTTGGAAAGCGTCAGCTTTCCCATGGAGGTAACCTGATGTCCACTACTATGGCCAAGAAGGAGAACGTCCAGCGGAAATGGTACGTTCTCGATGCAGCCGGTAAGCCCCTGGGCCGTACCGCTGTCACTGCTGCCAAGCTCCTGCGTGGCAAGCATAAGCCCGATTTCACCCCCAATGTCGACTGCGGTGATTTCGTCATCATCGTCAATGTCGACAAGGCCGTCCTCACCGGCAAGAAGGCTGAGCAGAAGATGTATCAGCATCACACCGGCTGGATCGGCAACCTGAAGGAAGTCAAGTATCGCATCCTGATGGAAGAGCGCCCCGAGTTCGCAATGGAACTGGCTGTTAAGGGCATGCTGCCCAAGAACGCCCTGGGCCGCGCTGCCATGACCCGTCTGAAGCTGTACACCGGTGCTGAGCACAACAACGCCGCTCAGAAGCCCGAAGCTTGGACTCTGGACTAAGGGAGGTAACTGATTATGTACGAGAGCAAAAGAGCTTATCACTACGGTACCGGCCGCCGGAAGGCTTCCGTCGCCCGCTGCCGTGTTTATGAAAACGGTACCGGCGCCATCACCATCAACGGCCGTGACATCGACGATTACTTCGGTCTGGATACCCTGAAGCTGCTGGTCCGTCAGCCCCTGAACCTCACCGGTCTGGTGGGCAAGGTGGACGTGGAAGTCAACGTCGCCGGTGGCGGTGTTACCGGTCAGGCCGGCGCTATCCGTCATGGCGTTTCCCGGGCTCTGCTGAATGTCAACCCCGAGTACCGCGCCGCTCTGAAGGCCGCCGGTTTCCTGACCCGCGACCCCAGAATGAAGGAAAGAAAGAAGTACGGCTTGAAGGCCGCCCGTCGCGCACCCCAGTTCTCCAAGAGATAATTTGTCTTATGGATATTTACAGAGGATTCCTGTTTGGGAATCCTCTGTTTTTGTTCAGGCTACGGATTCTATGGAAAATGTATACAAAAATAGGGAACGGCATTGCCGTTCCCTGAAATTCTTACTTTCGCCAGACCATTTTGTTGACCACGCCGGTGTAGGACTGGATGAGAAAAAATTCGTGTTCCCGCTTTACTTTCGGGGGGGAGTTTGATACGATAAGGAAGCATTGGAAAACGAATATAGAATACGGCGATATTTTGCTTTTGGTGGTGTCAGCAATGTTTACAAACATAAAAAGACTTTGCGATTCTTTTCTGGAGATGGGCGTGCCCGGATTTGATCTGGCGGTTTATCAGTCCGGATCATGTGTGCTTCGGTATACAAGAGGTTACAGCGATCTGGAACACCAAGTAAAGATGAGCGGAAAAGAACGGTTTAATATCTATTCCTGCTCCAAGCCCATTACTTGCACCGCGGCGTTGCAGTTGTGGGAAAAAGGTCTGTTTTCTCTGGAGGACAAGCTCTCGGACTATATGCCGGAATTTGCGGAAATGACGGTCAGGACGGAGGAGGGAATCCGAAAAGCGGAAAACCCGATTCTCATCAAGCACCTGTTTGAAATGACCGCCGGCTTCTCCCATGAGTACCATTCGCCGGAACTGACACGGGCTTTTGAGGAGACACAGGGCAGATGCCCCACCCGTGAGGTCATGAAATATCTGGCAAAAGAGCCTCTGCTGTTTGAGCCCGGCACAAGATGGGAGTACTCTCTGGCCCATGATGTTCTGGCAGCCCTTGTGGAAGTGCTGACCGGGGAGAAATTCGAAGACTATGTGAAAAAGAATGTATTCGATGTCGTAGGTATGGACAATTCCACCTTCCTTCTTCCGGAAGAAGAAATTGAGACCATGGCCCAGCAGTACAGTTTTGAAAACGGAAAAGCGGTCAATTGCGGGAAAAATATTTTTAACTACAAGATTGGAAGCGAATATGCATCCGGCGGTGCCGGGGGCATTTCCACGGTGGATGACTATATTCGTTTTTTAGAGGGGCTTCGTACCCATAAGCTGTTAAAGCCCGAGACCTTCAGAATGATGACCACCGACCGCCTGAGTCCCGAGCAAAAACGCACCTATTGGCTAAAAACCTCTCACGGTTATGGACTGGGTGTGCGCTGTCCCAAGGGCGAGCCTCATTATACGGATTTTGGCTGGGGCGGAGCAGCACACGCATTTGCGGCGGTAGATGTGGAAAACGAGATCAGCCTGTATTATGGGGCACATCTGTTGCTGTCCCCTGCTCAGGGCTTGCGCATCATGCTGTACCGCTTTGTCAGAGCAGAACTGGTCGAGCACGGCGGTTTTGACGAATTGTATCAGGAACTGAAAAAATTGCATAACTACAATCTGACCTATTGAGTTCAGAGAAAGGCAGAAAAACAGGGAATGGCTTGCCATTCCCTGAAATTTTTACTTTCGCCAGACCATTTTGTTGACCACGCCGGTGTATGACTGGATGAGCTTGACCACCTTGGTGGACACATTTTCTTCCACATAGTCCGGTACGGGGATGCCGTTGTCGCCGTTTTTCACCATATCCACGGCGGTGGACACGGCCTGCAGGAGCGTGCCCTCCTCAATGCCCGCCAGCACGAAGCAGGCTTTGTCCAGCGCTTCGGGACGCTCTGTGGAGGTGCGGATACACACCGCCGGGAAAGGCCGGCCGATACTGGTGAAGAAACTGCTCTCCTCCGGGAGCGTTCCGCTGTCGGACACCACGCAGAAGGCGTGCATCTGCAGGCAGTTGTAGTCATGGAAGCCCAGAGGCTCATGGCGAATCACCCGCTTGTCCAAGGTAAATCCGCTGGCCTCCAGCCGGTTGCGGGAGCGGGGATGGCAGGAATAGAGGATGGGCATATCGTATTTTTCCGCCAGAGCGTTGATGGCGCCAAAAAGGGCGGTAAAATTCTTTTCCGTGTCGATATTTTCCTCCCGGTGGGCAGAAAGGAGAATGTACTTGCCCTTTTCCAGCCCCAGACGGCTGTGGATGTCGCTGGCGTCCATGTCCGCCAGATTGCGGTGGAGCACCTCCGCCATGGGAGAGCCGGTGACATAGGTGCGTTCCTTGGGCAGACCGCACTCGTGGAGATACCGGCGAGCATGCTCGGAGTAGGCCAGATTGACATCGGAGATAATGTCCACGATGCGCCGGTTGGTCTCCTCCGGCAGGCACTCGTCCTTGCACCGGTTGCCCGCTTCCATGTGGAAGATGGGAATGTGCAGACGCTTGGCGGAAATGGCGGACAGGCAGGAATTGGTATCGCCCAAAATCAGCAGGGCGTCGGGTTTGATCTGATTCATCAGCTTGTAGGAGCAGTTGATGATATTGCCCACGGTTGCGCCCAGATCGTCGCCTACGGCGTCCATATAGACCTCCGGCTCTGCCAGCTTCAGGTCCTTAAAAAACACGCCGTTGAGATTGTAGTCATAGTTCTGCCCTGTATGGGCCAGAATGGTGTCAAAATACGTCCGGCACTTGTCGATGACCGCCGACAGGCGGATGATCTCCGGCCGTGTGCCTACGATGATCAGCAGTTTCAGCTTGCCGTTTTCCTGCCAACGCAGGTGGGAATAGTCTGTTCGGATGTCCATTTACACTTCCTCCACAGGTTCAAAAAATGTGTCGGGATGGTTGGGGTCAAAGGCCTCATTGGCCCACATAAGGGTCACCATGTCCTCTGTCTGGGAGAGGTTGATGATGTTGTGGGTGTAGCCGGGAAGCATATGGACGGCCTCGATCTTCTCTCCGCTGACTTCGAAATT
>JAZSAW010000168.1:0-2542 GCA_045602105.1 Candidatus Avilachnospira sp. | reverse complement strand
GTCGATGAGCTCTGCCTTTTTGCATACATCCGTATACCACTGGGCAAAGTCCACCTCCATATCGGTGATCTGTTCTACTTTTTTCTCTTTTGCCATATCTCTCTTCCTTTCGGAACGATTTATACTATTTCAAAATTATATGGTACAACGCGCGGTTTGTCAAGAACAGCCCCGCCTAAACCGGCGGGGCTGGTTACTTAACCCATTTTCTTCTTCAGATCGTTGAGTCGGTTCAGAGCTTCATAAAGGGTCTCGTCCTTTTTGGCGAAGTGAACACGGATAATATCATTGACATTCTCTTTGAAGAAAGACGTACCGGGCACACAGGCCACGCCCACCTTCTCCACCATCTGCTCGCAGAACTCCACATCGGTCTGTCCGGGCTTCAGATACTGACCGATATTGGCCAGCACGAAATACGCACCCTGAGGATCGGTGTACTCCATACCCATGGCAGTCAGACCGTCGGTAAAGAGCTTTTTCATGTGGGCGTAGTGGACGCCGAATTCCTCATAGTAGCTGTCTGGCATATCCAGACCCACCACGGCAGCCTCCATCAAGGGGGAAGCCGCGCCTACGGCATTGAAGTCGTGGAACTGCTTGATCTTATCCATAATGGGCTGAGGGGCGATGGCATAGCCCAGACGCCAGCCGGTGATGGAATAGGTCTTGGACAGAGAACTGCAGGAAACCGTCCGCTCCCACATACCGGGGATACTGTTCATGTAAACGTGCTTGCGACCGTCATAGATGATATGCTCGTAAACCTCGTCCATAATGGCATAGACGTCATATTTGATACACAGGTCGGCGATGGCTTTCAGCTCGTCATAAGTAAAGACCTTACCACTGGGATTGGAGGGGTTGCAGATGAGAATGGCCTTGACACCGGTCTTGAATGCCTCCTCCACCAGATTGGGGTCAAAGTCAAAGGTGGGCGGTACAAGAGGGATAAACACTGGCTCGCAATCGGCGAAGATGGTCTGGGCACGATAGTTCTCAAAATAGGGAGAGAACATGGCGATCTTATCTCCGGGATTGGTCAGGGCAAAGATGGTATCCACCATGGCCTCCGTAGAGCCGATGGTGATGACCATTTCCGTTTCCGGGTCAAGGGTGCGACCCATAAAGCGTCCTGCCTTCCGGGCCAGAGCCTGACGGAAGTTGGGTGCGCCCATGGTGATGGGATACTGGTGAGGGCCGATGGCGCTGATCTCTGCCAGACGGTCGGTGATCGCCTTGGGAGGATCAAAGTCCGGGAAACCCTGAGCCAGATTGATGGCATGATTGGCAATGGCGATGCGGGTCATCCGGCGGATGACGGAATCGGTAAACTGGGCGCATTTTCTGCTCATGGGTTGCATAGGGCACTCCTCCTGCTCTGGAAATTATCTCTTACTTTAGCACTTAAAATCAGAAAAGTCAACAATTACCGGGGAAATTTTTCCGGGTCTACGATGCCATCGCGCACCATCTGTTCCAAAGACTGCAAAATGCCCAACTTGGCATGATACCAGGTCAGTCCACCCTGAAAATAGACGGCATAGGGCGGACGGATCGGGCCGTCGGCAGAAAGCTCGATGGACGAGCCCTGCACAAACGCACCCGCCGCCATGACCACCTCGGCGTCATAGCCGGGCATTGCCCAAGGCACAGGGGTCACATAGCTGTCCACAGGGGCGGCAAACTGGATGCCCCGGCAGAAAGCCAGCATAGCTTCGGGACTGCCCAGCTCCACAGCCTGAATAATATCGTGACGGCTTTCGGTGCTGTTGGGAATGACCCGGTAGCCCAGACCCTCGTAAAGATTGGCTGCAAAGATCGCACCCTTGAGCGCTCCCGCCACCACCGTAGGCGACAGGAAGAAGCCCTGATACAAAGCCGGCAGGATGCCCAGATTAGCACCTACCTCCTGCCCCAGTCCCGGAGCGGAGAGCCGATAGGCGCAACGGGACACGCAGGTCTCTGTGCCACAGATATATCCGCCGATAGGCGCGAGACCGCCACCGGGATTTTTGATGAGGCTTCCCACGATCATATCCGCCCCTACATCAGAAGGCTCGATGGTCTCCACAAACTCGCCGTAGCAGTTGTCCACCATAACGATCAGATCGGGTTTCACGGATTTGCAGAAAGCGATCAGCTCCCCGATCTGGGTGACAGAGAAAGAGGGGCGGGTGGCATAACCCTTGGAGCGCTGGATGGTGACCAGCTTGGTCTTTTCCCCGATGGCCTTGCGGATATTGTCATAATCAAAGCCACCGTCAGGCAGTAAATCCACCTGCCGATAGCTGACCCCGTACTCCTTCAGGGAGCAGGGCGACGGACGGATGCCGATGACCTCCTCCAGGGTATCATAAGGTCCGCCGGCAGGACTGAGCAGTTCATCACCCGGCAGGAGGTTGGCAGACAGCGCCACCGCCAGCGCATGGGTCCCGCAGGTGATCTGGGGGCGCACCAGTGCCGCTTCGGTATGGAAGGTACCGGCATAGACACGCTCCAGCTTCTCGCGACCGATGTCATCATAGCCGTAACCTGTGGT
>JAZSAW010000167.1:0-3748 GCA_045602105.1 Candidatus Avilachnospira sp. | reverse complement strand
CCGGCCTTTTTGACCTCTACAGTCAAGGCGTCCAGATCACAATCGGCGGTAATGGAAACGATCTGCTGAACATTACCGCTGGTCTCACCCTTGCGCCAAAGCTCCTGTCTGGAGCGACTCCAGAAGCAGGTGCGACCCTCTGCCATGGAAATGGCAAGGCTTTCTTTGTTCATATAGGCCAGTGTCAGTACCTTTTTGGTATCCGTATCCACAACGATGGCAGGGATCAGACCTTTTTCATCAAATTTCAGTGTGTTTACATCGATCATATTTCAGCACCTCACAAGTATGGAATTTTCCTGAAGCTGGTGTTTTAGTTTTTTGATCTCCACTTCGCCGAAATGGAAGATGGAGGCCGCAAGACCTGCACTGACGGAGGGAATCTTCTGAAACAGGGAGACAAAATCCCGGATACAGCCTGCGCCACCGGATGCCACAACAGGAACGTTGACTGCCTGACAGACTGCCTGCAAAAGGGGAAGATCAAAACCGCCCTTCACACCGTCGGTGTCGATGGAGTTGACGACGACTTCTCCCGCACCCATCTCTACACATCGGCTGATCCAGTCGATGGCCTCCATGCCCGTATCCTCCCGACCGCCTTTGGCAAAGACCCGGAACTGTCCATCCACCCGTTTGACATCACAGGAGAGGACGACGCACTGGTTGCCGTATTTCTCTGCGCCTTGGCGGTTCAGGTCAGGATTTTTGATAGCGCCGGAATTGACGCTGACCTTGTCCGCACCGCACTTCAGCACCCGGTCAAAATCCGCGATGGTGTTGCTGCCGCCGCCTACAGTCAGGGGGATGAAGATCTGGCTGGCCACTTCGGTAAGAATATCGGTAAACAACCCACGGCCTTCGGCAGAGGCGGTGATGTCATAGAATACCAGCTCGTCTGCACCGCTGTCACTGTAATACTGGGCAAGCTTCACCGGGGAGGACACATCTGCCAGACCCAGAAAATTGATGCCCTTAACGACCCGTCCGTCCTTGACATCCAGACAGGGAATGATTCGTTTCGTGATCATAAAGCTACCTCAATGGCTTGGCGCAGATCAATTGCGCCGGTGTAGTACGCTTTGCCGATGATCGCGCCGTACAGCTCCATTTCCCGCAAAGCCCGGATGTCTGCCATAGAGCTGACCCCACCGGAAGCGACAATATCCATGGAATAGGTCTGGGAAAGCCTGCGATACAGTTCCAGATTGGTGCCCTTCATGGCGCCGTCCCGGGAAATGTCCGTGCAGATCAGGGTCTTGACGCCCAATTTCTGCAGTTTTTCGCAAAATTCATCGCAGGTAAATTGGGACTGCTCTGTCCAACCCTTGATGGCCACAAAGCCGTCCCGAATATCTACGCCTACGGCGATGCGTTCGCCGAATTGACTGACTGCCTGTGTGAGGAAATCATGGTCGGTGACCGCGGCAGTACCCAAAATCACCCGATCTACACCGTGAGCCAGATAGGCCTTGATGGTTTCCACACTGCGTATGCCGCCGCCTACCTGCGTAAACAGCTTAGTCTGGGCAACAATATGGGCAATTACAGAAAGGTTAGGGGTAGTACCGCTTTTGGCGCCTTCCAGATCCACCAGATGCAGGCAGGTCGCGCCGGCAGACTGAAAGTCTTTGGCGACAGCCACCGGATCGGGGTTATAGACGGTCATCTGCTGATAATCGCCCTTAAAAAGGCGGACAGCCTGACCCTGAAACAGGTCGATAGCAGGAAAAATCTTCATTTAAGCCTCCGTTTCCAGAAATGCCCGGAGAATACCCAGACCTACATCACCGCTTTTTTCCGGGTGAAACTGACAGCCAAAGATATTGTCTTTGGCAACAGCGGCAGTCAGCATAGCGCCGTATTCCGTGGTAGCAATCAGGGAATCCGAACAATCCACAGCGTGATATGAATGGACAAAATAGACGTGATCCTGCTCGTTGATATATCGGAACAGGGGAGAGGGTGTGCCTGTAAAATGCAGAGCGTTCCAGCCGATGTGAGGAATTTGCAGATCGGCAGGGAGCATGCCCTCCATAGAGACAACAGAGCCCTTTAACAGCCCGAGGCCTGCGTGATCACCGTATTCCAGACTTTTCTCAAATAGCAGCTGCATACCCAGACAGATGCCCAGCAGGGGCTTTCCCGCCTTGGCTTCTGACAGCACTACCTGATCAAGTCCCGAATCCCGGAGCTTTTTGACGGCGTCGCCAAAGGCGCCAACACCGGGCAGAATCAACCGGTCAGCCTTATGGAGAATATCCGGATCACCGGTCACCACCACATCTGCTCCCAATTTTTTCAGGGAACAGCCAAGGGAAAACAGGTTGCCTACGCCGTAGTCAATAATGGCGACCATTATAAGACCCCTTTCGTGGACGGTATCTCAGCCGAGGCCGTGGGGTCAATGGACACAGCCTGTCGCAGGCTTCTGGCTACGGACTTGAACGCACCTTCAATAATATGGTGGCTGTTGGTGCCGGCAAGCTGTCGCAGATGGAGGGTACAGCAGGCACAGCGGGTAAAGGCCAGCCAGAATTCCTCACAAAGCTGGGTGTCAAAAGTGCCGACTTTCTCCGTGGGGATGGACAGGGCATAGACCAACATTCCTCGGCCGGAGAGATCAACAGCAGAGAGAATCAATGCCTCATCCATAGGCAGAAGCCGGTCACCGTAGCGGGTAACGCCCCGCATATCCCCAAGGGCTTCCCGAAACGCCTGTCCCAGACAGATGCCTACATCCTCTACCGTGTGATGGTCGTCCACCTGCGTATCTCCCTGACAGGTGACGGAAAGATCGAAGCGTCCATGCTTGGCAAAGAGGGTCAGCATATGGTCAAGAAAGCCACAGCCGGTATTGACCTGACTGCTACCTGTGCCATCCAGATTTAGGGACAGGGAAATAGAAGTTTCGGCAGTCTTGCGGGTGAGTTCAGCAGTTCTCATCAGTCTGCACCTCCAGAAGTTCACTTAATGTACGGATCAGTTGCTCCATTTGTGCTTGCGAGCCGATGGTGATTCGGTTGTAATCGCGCATACGGGGTGCGCTGAAGTGGCGCACAAGGATACCCCTTTCCTTCAGTGCCAGATACAGAGCTTCGCCATCCATTTTGGGATGGGAAGCAAAGACGAAATTGGCCTGAGAGGGAATAACGGTAAAGCCAAGCTTTTCCAGAGCTTCGGTGGTATAGGCGCGGGTTTGGATGATTTTCTGGCAGTTTTCCTGATAATAGTCGGAAGCTTCCAGAGCGGCTACACCAGCAACCATGGTCAGACGGTTGATGTTATAGGGATTGGTGGAAAATTTGATGCGGTTAAGGTCATCGATCAATTCTGCACTGCCGATGGCAAAGCCAAGCCGTGCCCCGGCCAGACTGCGGGATTTGGAGAAGGTCTGTACCACCAGCAGGTTGGGATACTTCTTGACCAACGGTACGCAGCTCTCTGCTCCAAAATCCACATAGGCCACATCCACCAGCACCACATGATCCGGATTAGAGGAAATGATCTCCTCCATCTGCCAAAGAGGCAGAGCTCTGCCTACCTGAGCGTTGGGATTGGCCAGAACGATCATACAGTCCCGGTCAAGGTACTGCTTATAATCCACGGAAAAATCATCGGAAAGGGGACAAATTTTTGCCTCTACCTGATATAAATCGGCATAGACCTGATAAAATCCGTAGGTCACATCGGGGAACATGGCTTTTGCGGGCTGTCCGGAAAAGGCCATAAAGGCAAAGTTCAAAAT
>JAZSAW010000166.1:0-5178 GCA_045602105.1 Candidatus Avilachnospira sp. | reverse complement strand
CGAGCAGCTCACCTGCGGCATCGTAATCCCGAACGCGGACCTTCACGTCGCTCTCACTGGCCTTAGCGGTCCAGAAGCTCATGAGATACAGGTCGCCACTGACCAGCTCCAGTTTTTCGCCATAGACAGCGTTTCCATCGGCAGAAGCGTGGAACGCAGCATCACCGGACTTATAGAGAGCAGTGGAACGTTCACCACCGGTCCAGCTGTCGGTAGCGGTCTCAAAGTCGCCGTCGATCTGGTTGCCTGCACCAAGGATCGTCAGATTCAGGGTGTCCACCACTTGGCCGCCACAATTTACGGCAATTCTGGCCGTATATTCGGTAAAGGCTTCGGGGTCTTCTACCGCGGCCAGAGCACTCACATGGACAGTCGTGCCCGCGGGAACATTGACCTGACCTGCTGCCAGTCCGTCTGCGCCCTGAATGATCAGTTCAGGCATATCGGTCTTCTGGTTGATGTGGGTCAGGGTGACCTGCTTGTCCGCATCGGTATAGTTCTGAATATTGATGGCAACAGGATAATAGTCCACCGTGTTGACGGTGAGGACATCCTCTGCCAGTTCTGCCTGGAAGTCATTGGAGAAAGCGCCGGTATTGATGGGCAGTGTCGCGCCGGTCACCATCTTCAGCTGGGACTGGACTTCCTCTGCAGCAAGGACTTCCAGTTCGCTGGCGTTGGCGGGCAGAAGAATCTGCGCCTCAGCCACACCGTTGTTGGTCAGATTCATGCCAACAGGGGTAACCTCGGGATAGAGCTGATCCTCATCATCCGGGATTGTGACCTCTCCTGCAACATCTGCCAATCTGCCCAAAGCTACAACAGCTTCTGCGCAGGAAACATGATTTAGAGGCTGAATATCCTCGGTGGCACCGACGACCCATGCTACCAGAGAAGCAAAATCGCCAAAACCGCCGTTATTGGAAACATTGGAGCGTTCCAGCAAGCGGGATACGGCAGTCGTCATCTCCTGATGGGTCATGGGCTTGTCCACACCGAAGATGTGATTGCCCATACCGATCATATAACCGGACTTGACAGCGATCGCCACCTGATCATACGCCCAATGGGACGCAGGTACATCCGTGAACGAAATGCTGTCGGCTTCACTCAGGTTATACAGCCGGTTCACAATGGCGCAGAATTCCCCACGGGAAATGGCGTCATCCGGGCGAACCGTGCCGTCGGAAAAACCGGGAATCAAGCCCTGAGAGATCCAAGTTCTGATTTCCTTTTCAGCCCAGCGATCGACGTGATCTGCTGCGCTGACGCTGCCAACAAACATAGACATAACCATGCAAATGACCAACGTCAACGCAAGGATTCTCGTGCCTGTTCCAGCTTTTTGCTTAAACTGTCGCATTGCTTCTCCTCCTATACCGCATGAAATACGCAGATATATACACGTTAATTTTACCAGTTTCCGCACCCAATCGCAATTGTATAGTGTGACTAATTTTTCCCCACATTATTGGTATATTTTAGCAACAAACAGGCTGGTTTTTCATACCTATTTCGATCGCTTAACATAATATCTTGAAGTGGAATACCCATCATACAAAACCCGACAATGGCACTCACAAGCCATTGCCGGGTTTTGGAATCCAGCAGGGGGAGGCAGGGTCGACTGCCTCCCCCTCGGAGGAGATGAAGCGACTTTCGCTTCGGGATGATGAATTAGGGCTCGACGACTTCGCCACCCTCGGGGGTTTCCTCGGGAGTTTCAGAAGGAGCACTGACGGGAGGCAGCTCGCCTTCAGCCAGCAGAGTGATGGGCTTCAGGTAGCCATCGCTCCAGACAGGCGCGCCGTTCCAGCCGATCTCGCGAGCGTACTGGTTCTTGTTCTCGGGATAGGACTTGGCGTAGAAGTAACCGTACAGACCCTGTCCTGCCTCAGCAGATCCAGTCTGACCAAGGCTCTCGAAGGAAATGGCATGGATGACGCACCAGCGGTCATTCTCATTGCCTTCCACGTCAAAGACCTTCAAAGTGGCGCTCCACTTGGCGGGGGAGCTGTCGTACCGACGGTAACCACCGGAGTACATCCAACGGCAAGGCACATAGTTGGTGTCCAGACCGGGGGTGCGAGGCGCGACGGAGTACTGATAGTAGGACTTCAGTGTGTCGTCAACAGTCAGATAAGTCTCCGTGTTATCGGCGCGACCATCCCACCAACCGCCGGCAAGACCGCCGGTAGCTTCAAGGTCTTCAATGCCGTCATCGAAGTTCTCGTAAGCCACATAGATGTATTCTTCGTCCCAGAGCAGGCGGACCTTGGAGTACCAGCCTTCCCAGGGCTGCAGGGTGGCGGAGTTGAAGAAGTTAGTCAGGACCTGTGCATCCTTCCAGATGGGGCTGTTCTCAAAGTCGAAGTCATTGAGAATTTCCGTAGCGGAAGCAGTGGTGTACAGGGCGGTAGCCTTTTCTTCCTTGATCAGACCCAGGGATTCCTGCGTCTGTTCATAGGTCTCCTTGATGTAGCGGATACGCTCCTGATAGACACTCTGACCTTCCACGGCTGCAAAGGCATTGTCCAGAGCAGTCTGGATGTCGCTGGCTACGCCGGGTCGGATAATGAAGTTGTTGTACAGTTCACGGACGGGGGTCGTCCAGGCAATATCCAGATCACCCTTATCCCAGCCCTGCCTCAGCAGATCGTAATACTGGCGCATATAGGGAGCAGCGTCGCCATAGACAATGTCGCAATATTTATCGATGAGCAGATCGAGATCCTGATAGGGATTCCAGGCAAGCTGATGGAAGATCCAGTAGGTCATGGTGTTCATGGACCAGTTGTTGGTGCCCTTGGGATCGTCCACAGAGCCGCCGTCGATGGTGCCTTCGGGACGGATAAGACCCACACCGTCAGCGGCGTACAGCTTCAGGAGCTCCTGCATCTCATCCCACAGGGGACGCTCATAGACCTGAGAGGCTACGAAGCAGCCGAAATAGTTGTAGACGCCAAACTGGGACATATCGATCTTGCCGGAATCGCGCCATGCCGTATATCTTCCCAACGTGGGAACATTGAAGAAGACATCCGATTCATCATAGATGGAATCATGGAGATTCTCATAGATGGGGCAGAAGATGATGCTGATGTTCTCGTGGACACCGCAGGCAGGGGGAACTTCCGTGGTATAGTAGGCCCCGGTGTTGATTATCACATCGGGGTGGGTCTTTGCCAGTTCCTCGGCGATGTCATTGAGCCAAGTGAAGAAGACCGTGGAGAAGAAATACTTGTTCTCCTCATTCATCTGACCTTCGTAGAAATTCTCCACATCGGGGTAGACGAACTTACCGGGCTCGTACTCGAAGGGCACATAACAGCCTTCTGCAGCGTAGTAGTAGGTATCCATCTGACTGATGCCCACGGTGGTCAGCTCGGGATAGGTGTCCAGATACTCGCGAACCGATTCCAGAACAGCTTCCTTGGTAGCGGGATTCCAGAAGTTGATCTGTCTCCAGGTGCTGTCCATCGCACCTTCCTTATACTCGATAAAGTTGGGGTCCTCGATACACCAGTAGTCCTTCTGGGTCTCCGGATCGGCGGTGTTGTATGTGGAGCTTCTCTGGATCCAGTTGGTAATGTTGTGACCGCTGTGATACAGATACAGACCGTTATCTCTGACCTCGTCGAAGGCCCACTCCATGCCGATATTGGCACTGTGGTGGTTTAACTTGTTCCGGCGAAGCAGGATCTCCGTATCGTAGTCAGCAAAGTACTGGTTGTACTCATTGACACCGGGAGTGTGCCAGCTGCGCTTGGCAAAGGTGGGCTTTTCGCGGTAATCCGTGCGCTTCACAGACAGGGAAGGCTGTTCCTTGTAGGCTGTGTCATGGGCGCGGATCCACAGGATGTCGGCGTTCTCTTCCATAAAGTCATACACGCCGTTCAGTGCGCCGTCTGCGTTGTCACCGAAGATGTAGATGGTGCTGCCACGCTGACGGACTGCGAAGCCGTCGGTGCCGGCCAGCCAGGCCAGATCATCGGCAAAGACGCTCTTGATGGCGGGCAGGGACTCATCGGTGCAGATCAGCAGGTTCAGACCGCTGTTCTGGGGCATATCCAGAGCGGGCTGTGCGGGCATGGGCTTCTCCACTTCCGCAGCACCGTCATCCACCACAGGAGCAGGAACTTCCATGAAGGAGACCTGATCCAGCCAGAACTGCGCTCTGAGTTTGGGATCTTCCACACTCTTGATGTTCACATCGGGCGCAAAGATCAGCTTGTTCTGGATATTGGATGTTGCATTGGCCGTGAAGGTCATCTGGTACATCCGCCACTCGTCGGTCAGGGTGACATTGGCACTCTGCTCCGGGGTATCCACGAAGGACACCTTCACAGAGAGATCCTCAACACCGGGTTCAGCCTTTGCCCAGAAGGTGAGCACATAGTCCTTACCGGCGGTGGTGGACATCAGATCCTGATACCGCAGTTTGTACAGGGAATAGGGGAACGCGGTGGGGTTGACACTCTTCAGGCCGCTGCCGGCGTAGCCGGTGTCCTTCTGGCTTGCGCCATTGAAGTGCCAGCCGTTGAAGAGGGCGAAGGTATTGACATTGACATTCGTATAGGGCTCCCGCCAATCGGGGTGTGCCTGAGAGCCGGAGCCGGTAATACCCGTCTGAGTACTGACTTCGAAGTCACCGTTGGACACCAGTTCCTTGGTCTCCTCGCAGTAGACGAGCTCAATGTCCTTCATTTCCGCACCGGTGACCACCAACTGGGAATGGTCATAGGAGCTGTCGTAGCTGGGGTTGGGGATGAAATACAGCTCGTGGTAAGTCCAGTCGGTAGTCACTTCCACTGCGGTATTCAGGGAAGCGGGGGTAGCCAGAGCCACGCCACTGCCGTTGTAATCCTTGACGGCAACATTGGCAGTACCGGCGCTTGCGCCCTTGAGCCAAACGCCCAGACGGACGGGACAACCGGCAAGGAGCTTCAGCTCGCTGGAGCCTTCCTCCATCTGGTTGCCGGCAGGCAGCTCAAAGCCTTCGTTATCGGCACTCAGAATAGAGGCAGATTCGGTATTGTAGCAGGTAATATGATCCAGAGTAATCGCTTCTCTGATCAGGGATTCATCTGCCTCGGTGGCAGGATCGTCCGCTCTGGCCATACCGTGAGAGATGAACTGGAACTGGGAGCGGTCATACGCAGAGCCTCTTTCCTCAGG
>JAZSAW010000165.1:0-2904 GCA_045602105.1 Candidatus Avilachnospira sp. | reverse complement strand
CTGGGTGGATCTCGGGGGAGAAGCTCCCTATACCTTTGACAGCTGGGACGGCGGGAAATGCGGGTTTCTTGACGCCGAGGGCAATGAAATTTTGCAGGGCGACTACGAGTCCGTCAGCCAGTTTTATTTCGGACAGGCGGTGGTGACGCAAAACGGGAAAAAACAGGTCATCGATACCCAAGGCAATGTCCTCTGGACAGCCCCGGAGGAGGGCTATCTGGGGGTTTGGCACACGGAGACCACCGTGTATTATTCTCTTGAGACCCACAACACGGAAACCTTCAGCTACCGGTGCTACAACAAGGATTTCGAACTCATGTACCCGGAGGCCGACCATGTGAGCTATCTGTATGACGACTGGTTTCTGGTCTGGCAGGAGGGCATCTGCACGGTGACAGACGGCACGCGCTCGGCTGTGCTGGAGGGCGCGGTACTGAATCAGAAAGATGATTATTACGCCTATGACACAGGCGCGAAAGACCTGCTTCTCATCGCCACATGGAAAGATTCCGTGCAGGAGTACTGGCTCTTTGACAGAGAATTGACACCTTTGTCCCACGGAAGCGGAGAGAACACCCGTGTGGAGCTTCTGACAGACCGGACTGACGGCAGTGCCGTAGCGGTCCTGTACCCGTGGATGAGTTACCCCTACCACTACACGGTTTTGGACTATCCCGGCGCACCGGAGCTGAAAAATGTAGAAGTGTTGGACATTTACGGCGGTTGGTATCTGGTAGAGGATGAATTTTCCGCCGGATACATGGACGAAGCTGGTAACTGGCTCTTCCGGGTCAGCCTTATGACCGACATGGTGGACTGAAAGAAGTCTTCCGGCGACCCATGGTCGCCCCTACCGACATAAAAAATCCCCGCCACCCGGCGGGGATTTTTTTGTAAAACTTACTTCTTCAGGCTGATGGCCTTCTTGGCGCACTGGGCAATGCCTTCGGCGGTGATGCCGTAGGCTTCCAGAACCAGAGGAGCTTTGCCGGAACGGCCGAACTCGTCCTTGACGCCGTGACGGACCACGGGAGTGGGGCAGTTCTCGGACAGGAACTCGGTCACAGCAGAGCCCAGACCGCCCATGATGTTGGCTTCCTCGGTGGTCACGATACAACCGGTCTCCTTGGCGGCCTGCAGGACCAGAGCCTCATCCAGAGGCTTGATGGTGTGCATATCGATGACCCGGGCGGAAATGCCCTCGGCAGCCAGAAGCTCGGCGGCCTTCAGGGACATCTGCACGTTCATGCCGACAGCGATGATGGTCACATCCTTGCCGTCCCGCAGGGTGCAGCCCTTGCCCAGCTCGAACTTGTAGCCGTCGATGGTATCGGTGACGGTCTCCACAGCCAGACGACCCAGACGCATATAGGCAGGGCCTTCGTAGTTCAGCAGAGCTTCCGTAGCCAGACGCATTTCATGACCGTCGCAGGGGCACAGGACCATCATACCGGGGATGGCACGCATAATGGCGTAGTCCTCGATGCACTGATGGGTCGCGCCATCCTCACCGACGGACAGACCGCCGTGAGAGCCGATGACCTTGACATTCAGACCGGGATAGCAGATGGAGTTACGAACCTGCTCCCAGCTGCGGCCGGCGGAGAACATGGCGAAGGAGTTGACAAAGGGCTTGAAGCCACAGGTAGCCATACCGGCGGCCACGGAGGTCATATTGCCCTCGGCGATGCCCATATCGAAAAACCGCTCAGGATAGGCCTTCATAAAGCCGTTGGTCATGGTAGCGCCGGCCAGGTCGGCATCGAAAACCACCAGATCGGGATACTTTTCTGCCAGTTCGACCAGAGCTTTGCCGTATGCGGCACGCGTTGCGATAGTTTCACCCATGATTTAACCCTCCAGTTCCTTGATCGTGGCTTCCAGCTCAGCGGCAGCCTGTGCCATTTGCTCGTCGTTGGGGGCTTTGCCGTGCCAGCCGACGTTGTTTTCCATGTAGGAAACGCCCTTGCCCTTGACGGTCTTTGCCAGAATCATGGTGGGCTTACCCTTGGTGGCGGCAGCTTCGGCATAAGCAGCCTCAATGGCGTCCAGATCATGACCGTCGATCTTGATGACGTGCCAGCCGAAGGACTCCAGCTTCTTATCCAGAGGCTCGGTGGGCATGACCTGGGCGGTAGTGCCGTCGATCTGCAGACCGTTGACGTCGATGCAGGCGCAGAGGTTATCCAGCTTGAACTTGGCGGCGCACATAAAGGCCTCCCAGACCTGACCCTCGTTGATCTCGCCATCGCCCAGGATGGAGTAGACCCGGTAGTCCTTATTTTGGGTCTTGCCGGCCAGAGCCATGCCCACAGCCACGGAAATGCCCTGACCCAGAGAGCCGGTGGACATATCCACGCCACGGACGTGGTTCATTTCCACGTGACCGGACACATGACCGTTGATGCTGCGGAACAGCTTCAGGTCATCCATGGGGATGAAGCCCTTGAGAGCCAGCACAGCGTAAACGGCGGGGGAGCAGTGACCCTTGGACATGACGAAGCGGTCACGGTCGGCCTTGCGGGGATCGTTGACATCCACGTTCATCACATCAAAATACAGGGTAGTCAGCACGTCCAGACAGGACAGAGAGCCACCGGGATGACCGGAGGCAGCGCCATGCACCATCTGCACAGCCAGCAGACGAGCCTTGGCGGCGTTCAAAGCAAGGGCTTTGCGTTTGGACTGATCCATAATTATCGTTCCTTCCTTTTTTCGTTTCTTCCACCCTTAATCATACAGTATTCCGGGGGATTTTTCCACTATTATTTATTTTTCTCAGTTTTTCAGGCTTTGCATGGGCGCGGGGATACGGCCTCCCCGGGCGATGAATTCCTCCGCGCTCTCTTTATGGACAGGCATGACCGGGGCTTCCCCCAGCAGTCCGCCGAATTCCACCATATC
>JAZSAW010000164.1:0-3073 GCA_045602105.1 Candidatus Avilachnospira sp. | reverse complement strand
ATTAACGGGATTGAGACAGAAAAACAAATAAGGACTCCTCTGTATGTTTCCCATACGGAGGAGTCCTTGCTATTTATACTTGCTTTGGTGAAGCTGTTTTTCTGCTGCGGCGTTTCCGGACTTTGGGTTTCGCTGTCTCGTAAGCCTTTGCAGCCTCAGAGTCGCCTTCATAGATCAGACGGCTGACTTTCACAGTGCCGTCTTCATCCGGTGCAAAGCGGACACGAACCAGAAAGGTTCCGTGTTCCGGGCAGCGGGACATGGTCATATAGCGTTTGCCCTGCTGGCTGACCCATTTGCTGTGGGTCATGGGCGTTTCACACTTGGGACACCGGTTTTCAGGGCCGCCCAATGCATCCATGGCGGCATCCTTATTGGCATAGCCGTGGAATACTTTTCTGGCAATGCAGCCGGGGATTTCTGCTCCATGGAAACCGTCCTCATGCTTTTTCATGGCCTGATCGTATTCCTGCATACCTCTGGGCAAATCCAGACGGGTGCAGAGAATTGCGGTATGGTAGGCGTCGCCAAGGGCGTCATGGGCAGGTCGGCTGGCCTCCACACCGGCCATCTGCATGGCGGTTTTCAAGGCCTTCTGGGCAGTGGCGCCGTCGGTCTGGGCATTGAACATCATCTGTGCATTGTACCACCGATCAACCCAGGTGTCGTCCAAACCGTGGAGCGCCATGTTTTCTTTCAAAATGCCGATGTCATCAAAGCCCCAGGTCAAAAACACGCAATCCTCTCCGCACCAGTCCTGAAACTGCTTCATTGCCTCCGGAAAGGGCACACCGTACTGGGCAAGCTGGGCATCCTTGATGCCGGTCAGACTGCTGACCTTCTTGTTGAGCTTGCGGTAGAGCTTGGGCTTGATGAGGACCTGGAATTCATCCCCCACGATCTGCCGGCCAGTGACCCGGACCGCGCCGATCTGAATGATCTCGCCTCTGACCCGCACGGGCGTGGGACGCTTGGCCGCATACGAGCCCGGCCAGGGCTGATTCCATTCCATATCCAGAACAATGTACTGCATAAGCCATACGCTCCCTTATTTCGTCTGATTATCATACCATAAGGACAAGGGAGTTGTAAACACCTCCGTAGTAAATTCCTGCTTTGGCGCATAGGTATGAAAGGAAAGGTGGGATGCTTATGCCAACATTGTTTTTAAGTCCCTCGACCCAGCAGTTTAATCCCTATGTGACCTCAGGAAACGAAGAATACTGGATGAATCAGCTGGCTGACCGTATGGTGCCCTATTTACAGGCCAGCGGTGTGCAGGTGACCCGGAATGACCCGGAGCAAAATGCCGCCGCGGCCATCCGTCAGTCCAACGCGGGAAGCTATGATTTTCATCTGGCACTCCACTCCAACGCCTCAGGAGAGGGCTCGGAGGGGATGAACCGGGGAATCGACATTTATTACTATCCCGGCAGTGCCGACGGTCTGCGTATGGCAGAAATTCTGGTGGATAACCTCAAGCCCATCTATCCGCTTCCTGATCTGGTGCGGGCTTTGCCTACGGTGAATATCGGAGAAGTACGGCGCACCAGAGCGCCTTCTGTTCTGGCAGAGCTGGGCTATCACGATAACCGGGAAGATGCCATGTGGATCGAGAACAATCTGGACGCCATTGCCAGAGCCCTTGCATTGGGGGTCACAGAGTATTTCGGAGTTCCCTTTGTTGAGCCTACCCAGGAGCGACAGGGCAGGGTCACGGTACAGTGGGGACGGCTGAACATCCGGGAACTGCCGACCACCCAGTCACCTGTTTTGATTCAGGCGGAAAACGGAGATCCGTTGACCATACTGGGAGAGAGCGGGAACTGGTATTCTGTGCGGTATAAGGACATATTGGGCTATGCCAACGCCGCTTATGTGGTGCTGAATTAAAAACAAGGGTCAGGCGAAAGCCTGACCCTTGTTTTTCATTGGAAATTCCGATATAATAATAAAAATGATCAGGAGAGGAGCTTGTCCATGTATCAGCCTCTGGCAGATGAATTACGCCCGGTAGAACTGGATGATGTGTGCGGTCAGGCGCATATTCTTGCACCCGGCGCACTGCTTCGCCGTATTATCGAAAGCGGGAAAATCCCCAATATGATCTTCTACGGTCCATCCGGCGTAGGCAAGACCACTGTTGCCAATATCATCGCCTCCAGAACACAGCGTAAGCTCTGCCGGCTCAATGCCACAACGGCCTCTTCCTCGGACATCAAAGAGATCGTAGCCCAGCTGGATACCTTCCTTGCACCCAATGGGATATTGCTGTATCTGGATGAGATTCAGTATTTTACAAAAAAACAACAGCAGACCCTTTTGGAGCACATTGAAAACGGACAGATCACTCTGATCGCTTCCACAACGGAAAACCCCTATTTTTATGTTTATTCTGCCATTTTGTCCCGTTCCACAGTTTTTGAGTTCAAAGCCATTGAGCCTACTGACGCAGAAAAAGCCGTTCTTCGGGCAATCGCTCACATGGAGCGCAAGACCGGTCTGACTGCCCAGACCGACCCGGAGGCCGTGAGGCAGATTTCATCTGCCTGCGGAGGAGATATTCGCAAGGCCATCAACGCGGTGGAATTGCTGTTTTCCGCAGGTCTGGTGGAGGGGCAGACCATTCGCCTGACGGTGGAGGATGCCCGGGCTGCCGCCCAACGCTCCGGTATGCGCTATGACCGGGAGGGAGATCAGCATTTTGATGTGATCTCCGCTCTGATGAAATCTCTCCGGGGCTCTGACCCCGATGCCGCCATGCACTATCTGGCCCGTCTGCTGGAAGCCGGAGATCTGCAGGGAGCTTGCAGGAGAATCCTGTGCTCCGCCAGTGAAGATATTGGTCTGGCTTATCCTCAGGCAGTGATGATGGTCAAGGCCTGTGTGGATTCCGCTCTGCAGCTTGGTCTGCCGGAGGGTAGGCTTCCTTTGGCGCAGGCCTGCCTGCTTCTGGCTACTGCGCCAAAATCCAATTCTGTGGAAATGGCTATTGATGCGGCCATGGCTGACGTCCGCGCCGGTATTACCGGAAATCTGCCCAGGCAGCTGCAGAATGTCCATGCCGATGGCA
>JAZSAW010000163.1:0-3664 GCA_045602105.1 Candidatus Avilachnospira sp. | reverse complement strand
GGTTGCCGGAATTTTTATTCTGCCTTGGGCAGGGTGATGGTCACATCTGTGCCCTCGCCATAGACGGATTCGATTCGAATATCGCCCTGATGCTGAAGGAGAATTTCTTTTGCGATGGACAGCCCCAAGCCTGTACCGCCGGTAGCCCGACTGCGTGCTTTGTCTACCCGATAGAACCGCTCAAAGAGCCGGGGCAGATCCTTTTCCGGGATGCCCACGCCGTTATCCGACACCCGGACAAAGACGTTTTTGCCCTCCTGTCCGGCAGTGACGGTGATCTCACCGCCATCGGCGGTATACTTGATGGCATTGGAAATGATGTTCATGACCACCTGTTCGATACGTTCCCGGTCGCCGTTGACTTCCGGCAGGTCAGCCGGGCAGTCCACCGTAAAGGTATGGTCATGGTTTTTGGCGTCCAAAGCCACGGCCTTGCAGACATTTTCCACCGCTTCGGCAAAGGGGAAGCGGGAGAGATTCATCTCCATCTTGCCGTAGTCAAACTTACTCAGGGTCAGCAGGTCCTTGACGATACGGGTCATGCGGTCGGCCTCGCTGACGATGACCCCCATAAAGTTGCTCCGAAGCTCTGCCGGCAGTTCCTCTCCGGAGGAGATGATGGTCTCGGCGTAGGACTTGACGTTGGTCAGAGGCGTACGCAGTTCGTGGGATACGTTGGCGATAAATTCCCGGCGGTTCTGCTCATTTTTCCGCTGTTCCGTCACGTCATGGATGACCACCATAGCTCCGCCCATGGACTGGTCGGAGGAGAAGGGCGCCAGAAACAGCTCCAGCTCCCGCTCACCGACCCGCTTCTGGGACGCCAGATATTCCGAGCGTTTCAGCTTCAGCAAGTCTTCAAAAGACGCCTCCTGCCCGAAAATCTCCTCAAACTTCGCCGTAGGGTCAAGCTTTCTGGAGAGCATCCGGGTCGCCGCGGGATTGGAGTGGATGACCAGACCGGTGGGTCCAAAGGCCACCACGCCATCGGTCATGTGCAAGAACAGGGTGGAGAGCTTGTTACGCTCGTTTTCCGCCTCGGAAATGGTGTTCTGGAGCACCCGGGACATATGGTTGAAGTTCCGGGTCAGAGTACCGATCTCATCCCGGCTGGTGACCTCTACCTTTTGGGTAAAGTCACCGGCGGCAACCTGCTGAGTGCCGGTGGTCAGGGCCACAATGGGGGTAATGAGGATCTGAGACAGCAAAAACGCCAGCACGATGCAGATCACCAGACCCAGCACCAGAGATTGCAGGATAATGCCGAAAACCTCGCCGGTCAGGGCGTCCACCGTCAGCTTGTTATCCAGAATATAGACGATATACTGATTTTCTCCTCCATCCACAGGCACAGCCAGATCCATGATGCTGGAGGCGATAGACCCGCTCATGCCCACCTCGCCGTTCATGGCGGAGAGGATATTGGCGGTGACGGAAACGCTGTCCGTCTGGTTGGAGCTTTCCAGCACCCGGCCGGAGGACTGCTCCAGAATATAGACATTACGCTGATTCAGGTCAATGCCCAAGTCAGCCTGAGACATCAGGAGCTGTTTCATCTCCTCTGTGCCGTTTTCTCCGTCGGCTAAGTTTTGCAGTTGGGTGATAAATTCCTGAGAAAAGGTCTGCTCCATCTGGACATAGAATTCCTCGATGTAGTAGTTGCCAACGCCGTTAATGAGGAACGAGCCCACTACGGTCATCAGTGCCAAAATAAGCAGTACCATGATCATGACCATTTTGGTCCGCAAAGAGCCCATGGGCGTTCCTCCTTTCTTTCGGTGTTTTTAACCTTCTCCGCAATAATATCCCGCGCCCCGCTTGGTCTTGATGATCTTAGGGTCGCTGGGGTCGTCCTCGATCTTCTCCCGCAGACGGCGGACAGTCACATCCACGGTGCGCATATCGCCGTAGTAATCGTAGTTCCAGACCTTTTCCATAAGGGCTTCTCTGGACCAGACCTTTCCCGGCTCAGAAGCCAGACAGGTCAGCAGGTCATATTCCTTCTGGGTGACCTCCACCACAGAGCCGTCACGGCTGACCGCCATGGCGGACAGGTCAATGGTCACATTGCCCAGACGGACGGTCTGCCCGCTGCCGGCACGGATCTCCGCATCCAGACTGCGCCGGCGGATATTGGCCTTGACCCGGGCAAGCAGTTCCCGCATGGAGAAAGGCTTGGTCATATAATCATCCGCGCCGGATTCCAGACCAAAGACCTTGTCGCTCTCCTCCTCACGGGCGGTGAGCATGATAATGGGCACTGCCGAGCCCTCCTGACGCAGGGCACTGCAGATCTCAAAGCCGTTTTTATAGGGAAGCATGACGTCCAGCAAGATCAGATCCGGGTCTTTCGTCCGGGCAAGCTCCAGTCCGGCTTCCCCGTCCAGCGCCTCCAGAACGTCATAGCCCTCCCGCTTCAGATTGAATTTCAGAATTTCCACAATGGCGTTTTCGTCTTCGACGATCAAAACTGTCTTTCCCATGGGAACTCCTTTCCGATGTATCTGCCGTTCTTTTTTCTATTGTATCACAAAAATTCCCCTTATGCCAGATGTCGCAGAGCTTTTGGGAAATGATTCTTGAGGATTCCTCCGCTTCCCTTGACCCAGCCAAGGCTCAGACCGTCCACAGTGACCAGAGTCCATCCGGTCTGGCTACCGGAGAGGGTCTCTCCCCGGAGGTATTTTGCGATCTCCGGGCTGTCGGCGGGGTAGTCCGTCACAGACCCGGCGGTTTTCAGCCACAGTGCCCATGCGTGGGCAGGCTCGAAGCGGTTTTTCATCACCTGTCCCAGCTCCAGACCCGGTCGCTGGACTTTCAGTCCCCGAAGCTGAGGCAGTTCTTCCGGCACGAGAAACAGGCTCTGCCCGAATTCCAGCACCCGCCCCTCAGGGAGAAGCACTTGGTTTTGCCGGCAAAATTCCTCCAGCAGAGGATGTCGGTCAGCGGTCTTTTCCGTGGGAATATCTGTCCCCTCGGCTTGTCCCGCCCGTTTCATCACAGCGAAATAATGTCCCTCGCCTCTGAGCTTATGGGGCCACAGCCGGAAGGTCTGTTCCAGTCCCGGTGCGGGGTTTTCTGTCCAGTCGGGCTTTCCCGGGGCAAACCACGGGGCATTTGCCGAAACCGGAGAAAAGTCCGGGTGGCGTTCCAGAAACCGGCTGACTGTCCCCTCATTTTCCTGCGGGGCAAAGGTGCAGGTGGAATAGACCAAAAGCCCACCGGGACGGAGCATCTTTTCTGCGGATTCCAAAATCTCCCCCTGACGGTGGGCACACATCGCCACGGTCTCCTCGCTCCAGTCGGTGACGGCGGCCTCCTCCTTGCGGAACATTCCCTCGCCGGAGCAGGGGGCATCCACCAGAATCCGGTCAAAGTATCCGGCAAAGCGTTCCTCCAGCTTGCGGGGATGCTCATTGAGCACTAAGGCGTTGGCCACCCCCATGCGTTCCATGTTCCGGGAGAGAATCTTTGCCCGCTTGGGGTTGATCTCGTTGCACACCAGCAGACCCTCTCCACCCATGGCAGCCGCCAGCTGGGTGGTCTTACCGCCGGGGGCGGCGCACAGATCCAGCACCCGCATGCCGGGATGGACGTCCAGAAGCTCCGCAGGCGCCATGGCGCTGGCCTCCTGCAGATAGTACAGCCCCGCCTCATGGTAGGG
>JAZSAW010000162.1:0-2522 GCA_045602105.1 Candidatus Avilachnospira sp. | reverse complement strand
CACTCTCTGTGGCTGTGGCAGTGATCAAAGCAACATGATACTCATATTGGGAAGCCTGAAAAATAATAATCGCCCCTTAACCATCGAATGCTATCATTATAAAAGAGGGACAGACAGTTTCAATGCTTTTGCCCTAAATGTGACGAACCAGTGATTTTTTCCACAAAGTCACTGGTTCGTCACATTTCCCTAAAATCCGGGACATAACGCAGGTAAAGAAGCTATAATGAGATAAAGAAAAAATGTGCCAGGAGATGTGCAGCAGATGACGGATGCCCTCTATTCTTTTCGTTTCTTTTTATCGAATACTTACATGCCTGTTGTCTGGTCGGGTCTCAGGACTACGTTGTTCATCACCGCAGCAGGCTTATTTCTGGGAACTCTTCTGGCATCGGCTCTGTGCGCCGCCTCCCGATCCCGGTGGCGGCTTCTGCGAATGATAGAACAGATTTATTCTGTTGTCATCCGGGGCGTGCCGGTACTGCTGCTACTTCTGTTTTTGTTCTATGTGGCGTTTGCCCGTTCCGGCCTGTCCGCTCTGACCGTGGCGGTGATCGCCTTTGCGCTTAACAGCGCTGCTCATGTGGATGAGATTATGAAGAGCGCTCTGTCCGCTGTGGATGAAGGGCAGGTCAGGGCCGCCCGAACCCTTGGTTTTTCCAAATGGCAGGCATTTTGCTATGTGACGCTGCCCCAAGCCGCCACCATCGCAAGGCCGGTGTATCAAAGCGCTGTGATCAATACCCTGCAATGGACCTCTGTTGTGGGATATATCACCATCAGCGACCTTACCCGGGTCATCAACCAGCTGGGGGCCCGGGCCTCCAAACCCTTTTTCAGCCTGTTTCTGGGTATGGCCATCTACCTGCTCATCGGTTATCTGATTCATCTGATCTTCTGGCTTTCTGCCCGGAAAGGGGGCAGCGCAAAATGATCCGTGTAGAAAATTTGTGCAAATCCTTCGGATCTCTGCAGGTGCTTCAAAATGTGTCAGTGGAGATCCGGCGCGGCGAGTGTGTGGCTGTGATCGGCCCGTCCGGAACCGGAAAAAGCGTCTTCCTCTCCTGTCTCAACGGACTCACAAAGCCGGACAGCGGCAGAGTATTTATCGATGAAGTGGACATATGCGATCCCCGAACGGATATTGACCGTGTACGGCAAAAAATGGGGATGGTTTACCAGTCCTTCCATTTATTTTCCCATTTGAACGTCATGGACAACATCACCCTTGCCCCCAGAAAGCTGCGGGGGCTTTCAAAGGGAGAATCGCAGGCACAGGCAGAAGCCCTGCTGGAAATGGTGGGACTGCGGGAGAAGGCATTCGCCATGCCCACTACGCTTTCCGGCGGCCAGCAGCAGCGGATTGCCATTGCCCGGGCCATGGCCATGGAGCCGGAGATTGTTTTGTTCGACGAACCGACTTCCGCACTGGATCCTGCTATGGTGGGCGAGGTACTTGCCGTTATCCGGACCCTTTCCAGACAGGGACTCACCATGGTGATCGTTACCCATGAGCTGGACTTTGCCCGGGAGGTGGCCGACCGGGTACTCTACATGGATGACAGAGGCATCTATGAATCCGGGACACCGGAGGCGATATTCGATCATCCCCAGCGGGAGCGGACAAAAGCCTTCGTCCGGCGGCTGAAGACATTCCAGTATGAGATCCCATCCAGAACCTTTGATTTTTACCGGCTCTATACGCGGATCGAGTTGTTCTGCCAGAAGTACCGTATCAGCCGGGAGACCAGCTACGGACTGCAGCTATGCGCGGAGGAGAGTGTATTCTACCTGTTCAATCATGATCTGGCGGATCACATATCCCTTTCCATCTCCTACAGCGAAAAAGAGGAGCATGTTTTGCTGGCTCTGGATTATAACGGACCGGACCAGGACCCATTTGCTGACGATGAGGATGATCTGGGATTGCGCATCCTGCGATCCAGGGCGTTGCTGATCCGCTATGAGAATGATGAAGCGGGCAATCATCTGAAATTTCAACTGAAAGCAGGGAGGAATTATCTATGAAAACCTTTCTGACAGGACTTTTTATCCTGATCGTCGGCGCGGCCCTTTATGGAAAGTTATGTGAAAAGGTGTTCGGCCCCGATGACCGAAAAACGCCTGCTTATACCAAACAGGATGGTGTAGACTACATCCCCATGAAGGGCTGGAAAAACAGCCTGATCAACCTGCTGAACATTGCAGGTACCGGCCCCATCTTCGGTCCCATCCAGGGCATATTGTTCGGGCCGCTGGCTTTTATCACGATTCCCATTGGCAATATCATCGGTGGTGCCATGCACGACTACTTCTGCGGTATGATCTGTCTGCGGGACGGCGGCAGCCAGATGTCAGAAACGGTACGCCGCTACAGCAAGCGGGGCGTGTTCTCGGTCTACCAGGTTTTTTGCAGTGTTCTGCTTTTGCTGGTGGGTGCGGTGTTCATCTACACTCCTGGTGATATTGCCGCTACCCAGGTTTTTGGCTTTGACGGTAAAGCCACAAGCCTTTCCACCTGG
>JAZSAW010000161.1:0-13754 GCA_045602105.1 Candidatus Avilachnospira sp. | reverse complement strand
GACCGCCGTCTGGGGGATGTGCTGGAATATGCTGTCCGCCATGGTGCACGCCTTGATGCGTGGGATGAATATTTCAGCAACGACATCTGGATGGATGCCTTTGCAGCCTGCGGAGTTGACCCGGCGTTCTACGCCCAGAGAACCTACGGTAAGGACGAAGTTCTGCCATGGCAGACCATCGATGTGGGTGTGAGTGAGGATTTTCTGTGGAGAGAACGGGAACAGGCGTATCAGTCGAAAATCACACCGGACTGCCGAAGTAAATGCAGTGGTTGCGGAGCGAACTGTCTGGAAGGCGGGGTAAAGTGCGATGAATAGAATGGTATTTGAGAAAACAGGTGACAGCATCTGGATCTCCCACCTTGACCTTATGCGGGTATTTCAGCGGGCTTTCCGCCGAGCCGGTTTACTTCTGAAACACTCTCAGGGATTTACACCCAGAGCCATCGTTTCTATCGCTCTGCCCCTTTCTGTGGGGGTGCAGAGCCAATGCGAACTGCTGGACTTTGAGTTGGAGGATGGCACTGTTCCCACAGTGGAGCAGATCAACAGTAAGCTTCCTGCGGGAATCAGGGCGTTGTCCATTGCTGAGGGGGGAAGAAAGCCCAAGGAGCTGACCCATTTGCAGGCACGGCTGACCCTGACCTATGACCGCGGTGTACCTGCCGATGCACAGCAGGGGATAGAGGCCCTGTTTCAGCAGGAAAGCCTGATGCTGGAAAAGCACTCCCGCAAGGGCGATACGGAAACGGATATTCTGCCCATGATCGCCAAACTGGAGCTGACAAAGATAGACGAAAAGACACTGGTGATGGACACCTTGGTCTGCGCCCAAAATCCGTCCCTGAATCCGATGCTTTTGGTCACCGCAATTCAGCGTTACAGCCCTCAGTGGTTGCCTGATGGTGTCGCCTGTGAGAGAATCGAGATTTTTGACTGCGAAGGAAGAGTATTTCGCTGAAAAAAGTTGAAATTTTCGGAAAATTATACTTGCCTTTTGAAAAAGCGCGTGTTATAATCACCTAGTCTGTGAAATGGGTGGCCCGCTGCCACTGCCGGTACAAACGTATTGCGGCATTTCCTGTGGGTATGGACGCCTAAATAAAAAGGAGGACAAGACAATGGATTTGATGAAAGCGCTGACCAGCCAGTACATGAAGGCTGAAGCACCCGAAGTCCAGGTGGGCGATACGGTTCGCGTCCATGTGAAGATCAAAGAAGGCTCCCGTGAGAGAGTTCAGGTCTTCGAGGGCACTGTCATTGCTAAGAAGCATGGCGGTCTGGAGGAAACCTTCACTGTTCGTCGTATCAGCTACGGCGTCGGTTGTGAAAAGGTTTTCCTGCTGCATTCTCCCAGCATCGAGAAGGTCGAGACCGTCCGTCACGGTAAGGTCCGCAGAGCGAAGCTCTACTACCTGCGTGATCGTCTGGGCAAGGCTGCCAAGATCAAGGAGAGAGTTTGATCCAACTCATCGGAAAAGATACAGCGAAAGCTGTATCTTTTCTTTCTTTTTTCCCAATAACCCCTTTTCTTTCCGAATAAAATTGTGTATAATAGCTTCTAAGTTGGGTGAATATGCCCGCGATAACGGATGGTGTTGAAAAATGGATCAGGAAATGAAGAACTTTGTTCATGATACGATCGACCTGCAGGAGATCAAGAATCTTCTGGGCGATGAGGATAATATGCAGGAGCAGTCCCAGTTTGAACAGCTGACGGTGCTTCCGGAAGAAGAGGAAGCTCTGGAGCAGTTGTCCATGCTGGATGTAGAAGATTCTCAGGAGCAGGAAGCCGAACCTGTTGAACAGGAGAGCACCGAGGAAGCGGAGGAAGAGCCCGCCAAGACAGAGGAAGAATCTGCGCAGGAAAGCGAAGCACCCCGGAAAAAAGTCAATTGGGCTTATGAGTTCTACGGCATGCTGCACGATGTCATCTATCTGCTGGCTGCGGTGACCCTGATTTTTGTCTATGTGGTCCGGCTGGTAGGCGTGCAGGGTGAGTCCATGATGCCTACCTTGCACAACAATGATTATCTTTTGTTGGAGAGCAATTTCCTCTACAACGGCTCTGATCTGGAGTATGGGGATATTGTGGTACTCAATGTGCCTCAGTTTGAGGAACACGCGGAAGGCCCTATCGTCAAGCGAATCATTGCTACGGAAGGCCAGACTGTGGACATCGATTTTACCCGCGGTCAGGTCTATGTGGATGGGGTGATGCTCATGGAAGACTATATCAATGAGCCCACCTACAATAACTGGAGCGGACAGTACGGTCTGCAGTATCCGGCTGTTGTGCCCGAAGGCTGTGTCTTTGTTCTGGGAGATAACCGCAACAATTCCATGGACAGCCGATATGCGCCCATTGGCATGGTAGATGAGCGGTATGTACTGGGCAAGGTGGTTCTCATCGGACTGCCCGGTCAGACCAGAGATTCTGCCGGCAATGTTACCGATTCCCGTGATTGGGGAAGAATTGGACTGGTAAAGTAATGCAGGAACAGATGAATATTCAATGGTATCCCGGTCATATGACCAAGACCCGGCGAATGATGGAGGAAAACCTGAAGCTGGTAGACGCTGTGTGCGAACTGCTGGACGCCAGAATCCCCATCTCCAGCCGGAATCCAGATATGGATGCCATTTGCGGAAATAAGCCCCGTCTTGTGATACTCAATCGGATCGATTTGGCCGATCCGGTCATGGTGCGCCGATGGTCTGAGTATTTCAAAAGCCGTGGTATGGCTGTGGTAGCCACAGATTGCAAATCGAAAAAAGGCATTTCTTCCTTTGTCCCCGCAGTGCGGGAGCTTCTGGCAGAGAAGCTTCAGCGTTATGCGGAAAAGGGGCAGCTTGGAAGACCGCTGAAAATCATGGTCGTAGGTATCCCCAATGTGGGAAAGTCCACCTTCATCAACCAAATCTCCGGGCGTAAGGGCGCGAAGGCCGAAAACCGTCCCGGCGTAACTCGGGGAAAGCAGTGGGTGACTGTGGATCAGGGGCTACTTCTTCTGGACACGCCGGGTATTCTGTGGCCCAAATTTGAAGATCCGGAAGTGGGTATCCGCCTAGCCTATACCGGCGCGGTCAAGGACGATGTTATTGATGTGGAGAGCCTGGCCTGCCACCTGATGGAAATGCTATGGAGGCAGTATCCCGAAGCCGTAAGAGAGCGGTATAAGATCGATGCCGACCCGGAAGCCGATGGATGGGATCTGTTGCAGGCTGCCGGTCGTAAACGTGGTTTTCTGATCTCCGGCGGAGAAGTCAACACGGAGCGCATGGCTCGTGTGCTTCTGGAAGAATACCGGAGCTGTAAGCTTGGACGCTTTACCTTAGAGACCCCGGAGATGTTGGAGGATAGGGATGGAAAAGCTTGACCTTTGGCAAATCGAGCACAGCTATTATGAACAAGGCATCACCACCATCTGTGGCGTGGATGAAGCCGGTCGCGGTCCTCTGGCCGGACCGGTCTGCGCGGCGGCGGTGATCCTGCCTAAGGATCTGGAGATTCCCGGTCTCAACGATTCCAAAAAGCTCACCGACAAAAAACGGCGGGAGCTGTATGATCTGATCGTAGATCAGGCTGAGAGCTATGGGATCGCCTTCGCCTCCGAGCAGGAGATCGATGAAGTGAATATCCTGCAGGCCACATTTCTGGCTATGCAGAGAGCGGTTGCGCAGCTTACTGTCCGCCCGGAGCTGGCTCTGGTGGATGGAAACCGGGAGCCTGATCTGCCCATGACAGTCAAAACTGTGGTCAAGGGCGACAGCTTAAGTGCCAATATTGCTGCCGCTTCCATTCTGGCGAAGGTCACTCGTGACCGACTGATGGAAGAGCTGGATGAGACCTATCCGGACTACGGTTTTGCCGTACATAAGGGCTATGGTACAAAGCGTCATTATGAGGCACTGACGGAGCACGGCGCATCGCCTGTCCACAGGCTGACATTTTTGAAAAAATTCTATGGGGAAAAATAATCTTCTGGGTGCATGGGGAGAGTCTCTTGCAGGCAGGTATCTGCGGAGAAAGCGGTATCGGATTTTGGAGCTGAACTACCGCAGTCGGTTTGGTGAGATCGATATTATCTGCCAAAATCGCCAGTATCTGGTCTTTGTGGAGGTGAAGCTCCGCAAATCCGATGCCTATGGCGAGGCCAAAGAATTTGTCGGTACGCAAAAGCAAAAACGAGTGCGTACTACGGCGGAACTTTGGTTGCAGCAAAACCCCACGGAGCTTCAGCCCAGATTTGATGTTTTGGAAATCTATGCCCCGGAGGGTATGCAGACCAAAAAGCCTGTTATTACCCATCTGGAAAACGCATTTTAGTCGCAAAGAAAAGGTTGTGTAGAAAATGGTTTATATCAGCACTAGAGATCAGTCCCTGCGGTTTACGGCTTCTCAGGCCATTGAGCAGGGATTAAGCAGGGAGGGAGGCCTGTTCCTGCCGGAAAAACTGCCTCAGCTTCCTGATTTGAACAAACTGGTTCCCATGTCCTATGAGCAGCGGGCTGTGGAGATCATGAAGTTGTTTCTGGAGGGTTTCTCCGAAGATGAACTGAGAGATTTTGCCCGGAAAGCCTATGGCCCCGAGAAGTTTGACTGCAAGGAAGTTGCGCCGGTGGTGAAGCTCCACTGCAAAACTCATGTTCTGGAGCTGTGGCACGGTCCTACCTGCGCCTTTAAGGATATGGCCTTGCAGATGCTCCCGCATTTGCTCACCGCTTCCATGAAGAAGAACGGCGAGGAAAAGACGGTCTGTATTCTGGTGGCGACCTCCGGCGATACCGGCAAGGCTGCTCTGGAAGGATTTAAGGATGTAGATGGCACGCAGATTCTGGTCTTCTATCCCAAGGACGGCGTGTCCGACATCCAGCAGTTACAGATGGTCACTCAGTCCGGCGAGAATGTGGGTGTCTGCTCTGTGGTAGGCAATTTTGACGACGCCCAGACCGGCGTAAAGAAGATCTTCTCTGATGTTCAGTTCCGGGATGCGCTGGCTCAGCGGGGCTATGTCCTGTCCTCCGCCAATTCCATCAACTGGGGTCGTGTTTTGCCCCAGATCGTCTACTATATCTCTGCCTATTGCGATCTTCTGGCACAGGGTGAGCTGACCATGGGTCAGCCCATGAATGTCTGCGTGCCTACGGGCAATTTTGGTAATATCCTTGCCGGCTATTATGCCAAGCGCATGGGTCTGCCCATTAAGACCATGATCTGCGCGTCCAACGCCAATAATGTGCTGACGGACTTTATCCGCACCGGTGTATATGACCGAAACCGTCCCTTCTACAATACGGCATCTCCGTCCATGGACATTCTGATTTCCTCCAATCTGGAGCGGCTTCTTTTTGATCTGACCGGCTCGGATGCTCAGGTGAAGGATTATATGGATCAGCTGGCTAAGACCGGCAGATATGAGGTGTCTGCGGAAGTTCTGCAGGAGCTAAAAAAGACCTTTGTTTCCGGTTGCTGTGATGATGAGAGGACTCTCAATACCATTGAAAAGGTGTTCTCTCAGACCGGCTATCTCATGGATACCCATACTGCTGTGGCCTATACTGTCTTGCAGGACTATCGTGCATCTACGGCAGATGATACGCCTGCCGTGGTGGTGTCTACCGCCAGCCCCTTTAAGTTCTGCGACAGTGTTCTGACGGCACTGGGTCAGACAAAGCTGGAAGCCGGAACTGCGATTTTACAGCAGTTGGAACGCGTTAGCGGAAAGTCTGCCCCCAAGCCTTTGGCAGAGTTGGCCGGTAAGGCTGTGCGCTTTACGCAGGTAACGGAAAAAGAAGCCATGACCCAGGTGGTCAGCGAAATGCTTGTCTGATGGCACTGTATGCGTTAGGCGATCTGCATCTGGCCTTTGGTGCGGATAAGCCCATGGATGTGTTCGGCGGTCGCTGGGAGGGATATACGGAGAAGCTCCGTCAAAGCCTCTCACAGCTGACGCAGGAGGATACTCTGGTCATCCCCGGCGATTTCTGCTGGGCTTTGGGTCTGGAGGAAGCAGTGCCGGACTTTGCCTTTCTGGAATCCTTTCCCGGACGGAAGCTTCTGGTCAAGGGTAACCACGATTACTGGTGGAACACGGCGTCTAAATTCCGGAAGTTCTGCACGGAACACGGTTTTGAGAATCTGCATCTTCTTCATAACAACTGCTATTTCTATGGCGATCTGGCGCTTTGCGGAACACGGGGATGGTTTTATGAGGAAGAAACCGATGGAGCGCACGATGAAAAAGTCTTTCGCCGGGAACTGATTCGTTTGGAAGCATCCCTAAAGGCGGCAGGGGAGAGCAGGAAGATCTGCTTTCTCCACTATCCGCCCCGCTATCGGGGTTATACCTGCCCGGAGATTTTGGCACTTCTGAAGCAATATGGGGTAGAAGCCTGCTACTACGGTCACCTCCACGGAGACAGCCACAAGCTGGCTCTGGAGGGCGTCTATGATGGGACAGAGTTTCATCTGGTGGCGGCTGACTATGTGAACTTCAACATGGTCAAAATCGCAGAATGAAAAAAATCTCATATTCTGAGAAAAAACAGTGGAAAAATCCGGAAACATCTGCTAATATAGTACGGATTGAATAATAAGGTGAAAACAGGCTGTTTTCAGCCCACCACATAGGAGGAAACATCCATGAATGTGAAAAACACAGAACAGGCCAACGGTAAGGCCAAAATTGTCGTAGAGATTGAAAAGCAGGAGTTTGAGGCCGCCCTGAACAAGGCTTACAACAAGTGCAAGAAGGATATTATGGTCCCCGGCTTCCGCAAGGGCAAAGCGCCCCGCAAGGTGGTCGAGGGCATGTACGGCGCCAAGGTCTTCTATGAAGATGCCGTCAACGAGATCTTCCCCGAGATCTATGAGCAGGCCATCATTGCCCAGCAGATCAAGGCTGTGGGCGCACCTTCCGTGTCCGATATGGACGAGACTGAGGACGGCACTGTGGTGCTGACCATTGAAACAGAGCTGTATCCCGAAGTCAAACTGGGCGACTACAAGGGCATCGAAGTACCCAAGGCCGAAGTGTCCGTAACTGACGAAGACGTGGATGCTGAGCTGGGTCGTATGGCCGAGCGCAACAGCCGGATCGAGACTGTGGAGCGTGCTGCACAGGAAGGCGATACTGTGGTTCTGGACTTCGAAGGCTTTGATAATGGCGTGGCCTTTGCCGGCGGTAAGGGCGAAAACTATAGCCTGAAAATCGGCTCTCACCAGTTCGTTCCCGGCTTTGAAGAAGCCCTGATCGGTCTGAAGGCCGGCGATGAGAAGGACGTGGATGTGACCTTCCCCGAAAACTACACCCCCGAGCTGGCCGGTAAGCCCGTGGTCTTTAAGTGCAAGATCCACGAGGTCAAGGAGACCATCAAGCCCGAGCTGGACGATGAGTTTGCCAAGGACGTGTCCGAGTTTGATACTCTGGCAGAGCTGAAGGCTGACATCCGCTCCAAGAAGCAGGCAGAGAGAGAAGAAGCTGTTGCCCGCCAGTTTGAAAATGACGCCGTTGTGAAGGCCGCCCAGAATATGACTGCCGACATCCCCGCCTGCATGGTGGAGGAGGAGATCGACAGAAATCTGGAGCAGTTCTCTTATCAGCTGCAGATGAGCGGTATGACCATGGATGATTACGCCAAGATGGTCGGCGGTGACATGACCAACCTGCGCAACTCCATGCGTCCCATGGCCGAGACCACTGTCCGTTCCAATGTTTTGCTGAGCGCCATTGTTGAGGCAGAGAAGCTGACCGTTTCCGATGAGGAGCTGGAAGCTGAGTTTGCCAGGGTTGCTGAGCAGTATCAGATGGAAGTGGAAAAGGTCAAGGCCGCCCTTAATCCCGAAAGCGTTCGTACCGATCTGGCTGCCAAGAAGGCTGTCAAGCTGATCGTGGACAACGCCGTTGCCACCGCACCTACCACTGAAGCCTCCAATCAGGAATAATTTTCCATCTGTCCGGTTAAACTGTGTCAGACACGAACCGGAGAAAGGAGCACCCGTAATGAGTTTTATTCCCTATGTTGTGGAGCAGACCAGCCGTGGAGAGCGCAGTTACGATATTTTCTCCCGTCTGCTCAATGACCGTATCATTCTGCTGTCTGAGGAGGTCAATGACACCACAGCCAGCCTTGTCGTGGCCCAGATGCTGTATCTGGAGGGACAGGATCCCGATAAGGACATCCAGTTCTACATCAACTCCCCCGGTGGGTCTGTGACTGCCGGTATGGCCATCTATGACACCATGCAGTATGTCAAGTGCGATGTTTCCACCATCTGCATCGGCATGGCCGCCTCTATGGGCGCATTCCTGCTTTCTGCCGGTGCTAAGGGCAAGCGTATGGCACTGCCCAATGCAGAGATCATGATTCATCAGCCTCTGGGTGGCACAAAGGGTCAGGCTACGGATATGCAGATCCATGTCCAGCGGATGCTGAAGATCAAGGATCGGCTGAATCAGATTCTCTCTGAGAATACCGGCAAGCCTATCGATACCATTCGCAACGACACGGAGCGTGATAACTTCATGTCTGCCGAAGAAGCCTGTGCATACGGCTTGATCGATAAGGTCATCTACAAGCGGTAAGATTCCCCAAGGAAAGGAAGAATACCATTGGCAAGAGATTCTTTGCGTTGCTCTTTCTGTGGAAAGCGTCAGGATCAGGTCAGTCGCATCGTTGCAGGCCCGAATGTGTGTATCTGCAACGAGTGTATTGAGCTGTGTTCCGGCATTATCCACGATGAAATGGCTACCGGCTCTGCCCCGTCTTTTGAATTGCCCGATACCTTGCCGACTCCCCAGGAGATCAAGACCTACATGGATCGGTATATCATCGGGCAGGACGAAGCCAAGATCGCTTTGGCGGTGGCAGTCTATAATCACTATAAGCGTATCTATTTTGCCAACAGTACCGATGTGGAATTGCAAAAGAGCAACATTCTGCTGATCGGTCCTACTGGCTCGGGCAAGACCCTCTTTGCCCAGACTCTGGCCAGAATACTGAACGTTCCCTTTGCCATCGCCGATGCTACGACCCTTACCGAAGCAGGCTATGTTGGCGAGGATGTGGAGAATATCCTTCTTCGTCTGTTGCAGGCTGCGGATTTTGATGTGGAGCTGGCACAGCGTGGCATTATCTACATCGACGAGATGGACAAGATCGCCCGCAAGAGCGAGAATACCTCCATCACCCGTGATGTCAGCGGTGAAGGCGTTCAGCAGGCACTGCTGAAGCTTCTGGAGGGCACGGTCGCCAATGTTCCCCCTCAGGGCGGACGCAAGCATCCCCAGCAGGAGTTTATTCAGGTGGATACCACCAACATCCTGTTTATCTGTGGCGGTGCTTTCGATGGACTGGACAAGATCATCGAAAAGCGGACAGACAGATCTGCCATCGGCTTTGACTCTGAGCTGCAAAGCAAGGGCAAGCGGGATGTAGGCGAGCTGTTCCGGAAGGTCCAGCCTCACGATCTGCTGAAATTCGGCATCATCCCCGAACTGGTGGGACGTTTGCCGGTGATCACCACCTTGCAGAGCCTGAAAAAGGAAGACCTGATCCAGATACTCACTGAGCCGAAAAATGCTCTGTGTAAGCAGTATCGCAAGCTTCTGGAGTATGATCAGGTGGAACTCGATTTTGAGGATAAGGCTCTGGAGGCCATTGCCGAGCTTGCCATTGACCGGCAGATCGGCGCAAGAGGACTGCGTGCCATCATGGAGGAGACCATGACGGGCATTATGTTCGACATCCCCTCGGATCCCACGATCCAGAGCGTGTTGGTCACGGAACAATGTGTGCGTGGGCAGGAGAAGCCTCAGGTCACGCGGGATAGTTCCAGACCCCGTAAGCCCATTCGTAATGCGGGCGTAACACTGTAATTTTCTGGAAAGAGGGGGCTTTGCCCTCTCTTTCTGTTACTCCGGGAAAGGAGATATTTATGAGCGAGATCATTCTCTCCCAGCGGTTGCCCGTTCTGGCACTGCGGGGAATTACCGTATTTCCCAATATGACCATCCACTTTGATGTGGGACGGAAGAAATCTATCCGCGCGGTAGAAGAGGCTATGCGTGGCAATCAGGAGATCTTTCTGGTCACCCAGAGGGATATTCAGATAGACGACCCCCGCCAGCAGGAACTCTATGTTCTGGGCACTGTATCTGTTGGCAAGCAGGTGCTTCGCCTGCCGGGAGATTCCATCCGAATTCTGGTCGAGGGAAAACATCGGGCAAGTCTGACTGAGTGCTTTCAGACAGAGCCTTATCTCTATGGCCGTGTGGAAAATGTGGCGGAGCATCCCATTGGGAAAGCCTCCAACAAAATGGAAGCACTGATTCGTCAGGGGCAGTTTTTCTTTGAACAGTTTCTGGAACTCTCCGGCAGAGCCTCTCCCGAGGCACTGATGGATGTGGTTTCCAGTGAAGATCCCGGCTTTGTAGCCGATTATATCGCCCAACATTCCTCCATGAACTATTCCGATAAGCAAAGAGTTCTGGAACAGCTTCATCCGGTCAAACGTCTGGAAATGGCCTGCATCCTTCTGGGTAAGGAGCTGGACATTATGCAGTTGGAGGCCGATATTCAGGAGCGCGTGCAGGAGAATGTCAGTAAGGGTCAGCGGGACTATTATCTGCGGGAACAGCTCCGTGTGATTCAGGCGGAACTGGGAGAGGACGATCAGGAGGAGCTGTTTCAGTACGAGACAGCCATTGAGAAGCTTTCCCTGCCTGATGAGATCGCAGAGAAGCTCCGCAAGGAAGTCCATCGCCTGAGCAAACAGCCCTCCAATTCCGCTGAGGCTGCGCTCATTCGCACGTATCTGGATACCTGTCTGGAACTGCCGTGGAATAAGCGCACCAAGGAACGCGTGGATATTACTGTGGCCCAAAAGATTCTTGATGAGGATCATTTTGGTCTGGAAAAGGTGAAACAGCGGATACTGGAGACCCTTGCTGTGCGTAAGATGGCGCCGGAAATGCCCGGACAGATTCTCTGTCTGGTAGGCCCTCCCGGTGTTGGCAAGACCAGTATCGCCATGAGCATCGCCCGGGCACTCAATCGAAAGCTTGCACGGCTTTCTCTTGGTGGCGTCCATGATGAAGCAGATATTCGCGGACACCGTAAGACCTATATCGGCGCCATGCCCGGACGGGTCATGCACGCAGTGGCACAGGCAGGCTCACGAAACGCTCTGCTTTTGCTGGATGAGATAGACAAGCTGGGCAGTGATTATCGTGGCGACCCCTCGGCGGCACTATTGGAGGTGCTGGATGCCGAGCAAAACGCCTCTTTCCGGGATCACTATCTGGAAGTGCCCTTTGACCTCAGTGAGTGTATGTTTATCACCACGGCCAATACTACGGCGACCATTCCTCCCGCACTTTTGGACAGAATGGAAGTCATTGAGCTGACGTCCTATACAGACGAAGAAAAGCTCCAGATCGCAAAGAATCATCTTCTGCCCAAACAGCTGAAGAAGCACGGCTTGCGCAAGGCGCAGGTACGGGTGACCGATGAGGCTCTGCGGGAGATCATTACCTGCTACACCCGGGAATCCGGCGTTCGTAATCTGGAACGGGAACTGGCATCGCTGTGCAGAAAGTGCGATATGCGCTTTGTCTCCGATAAAGCGCCTCGCCGACTGACCATAACCGGCGGAGATCTGGAAAGCTATCTGGGCGTTCGGAAGTTCCTGCCCGATGAAATGCCGACCGCCGACCCGGTGGGTCTGGTAACCGGTTTGGCTTGGACCTCCGTAGGTGGAGAGACCTTGGAAGTGGAAGTCAATGTCGTCGACGGAACAGGAAAGCTGGAGCTGACGGGCAATCTGGGCGATGTAATGAAAGAATCCGTCCATGCGGCCATGAGCTATATCCGCTCTCGCACGGAAAAACTCCACATTCCGGCAGATTTTTATAAGACAAAGGACATCCATGTCCATTTCCCCGAAGGGGCTATTCCCAAGGACGGCCCATCCGCCGGTATTGCCATCTGTACGGCAATGGTCTCTGCCCTGACCGGAGCAACAGTCCGTCGGGATATTGCCATGACCGGTGAAATCTCTATCCGCGGACGGGTCCTGCCAATCGGTGGGCTGAAAGAAAAGACCATGGCGGCACTGCGTCATGGTATCAAGACCGTGATCATTCCTCAGGCCAATGCCAAGGATCTGGAGGAGATCGATCAGACGGTACGGCAAGCTTTGAACTTTATTACCGTATCCCATGTGGATGTGGTGCTGGAGACTGCCCTGAATTTGCAGTCAGTCCAGCAGATCAGCCAAAGCGTTATTCCTCAGGAGGAAGAGATCGTCATGTCCCGCCGGGGAAAGAAAGACAGAAAGCCCCAGATTCGACAGTAGGTGAATTATGAATCTCCACAATGCTGAATTTATCCGTTCTGCTGCCTCTCTGGCAGATTGCCCCAAGGACAGCCTGCCCCAGATCGCCTTTGCAGGGCGTTCCAACGTAGGCAAATCCTCGGTGATCAACCGTCTGCTACAGCGGAAGAACTTTGCCCGGGTCGGTGAAGCCCCGGGCAAGACCACCCACATCAATTATTTTCTGATCGATAAGGCCATGTATCTGGTGGATCTGCCCGGCTATGGCTACGCCAAAGTGCCCAAGTCCGAAAAAGAGAGATGGGCAAAGCTCATTGAGCAGTATTTTGCCGACCCGGATCTCATTACCCTTGGCGTGCTGATCGTCGACGCCCGCCACAAGCCGACGGAGAACGATAAGATCATGGCCAACTGGTTTCAGCAGTCCGGAAGACCCTATGTGGTGGTTGCCAACAAGATGGACAAGCTGAAGAAGTCCCAGATCGAGGGAAACCTCCAGACGATTCGGGATACCCTTGCCCTTGAAGAAGATGTTGTCCTGATTCCCTTTTCTGCGGAAAAGGGTGAGGGGAGAGAGGCACTGTTGTCTCATATCCTGAAGACCGTGGAAGCCTGACGGTGGCTTCTTGCCATTATCTCTGGAAAATGCTATACTGAAGAAAAACAGCAGGAATAGTTATGGACGGATTATTGCAATGGCTACGCCAGCTTCAACTGAATAATCTGGCAGATTTAGCACTGGTTTTGATCTCGTCCTTGCTTTGCATCACTGTTCATGAGACCTGCCACGGACTTGTGGCATGGTGGATGGGAGACGATACAGCCAAACGTCAGGGTCGCCTGACCCTGAACCCTCTGCGCCATATAGACCCTATGGGTCTTCTGATGATGGCCGTTGCCAGATTTGGCTGGGCCAGACCTGTCCCGGTGGATATGCGAAAATTCCGCAAGCCGAAAGCAGGCATGGCCCTGACTGCTCTTGCCGGACCATTGAGTAATGTGCTTCTGGCACTGATCTGCGCTGTCCTTCAGGTGCTTGTTTTGTATATTCACGTGCAAAATCCAACGGGATTTACAGAATACCTTTGGCTGTTTTTGGAGTATTCCATTTTGCTCAGCTCCGGTCTGGCGGTGTTCAATCTCTTTCCCATCCCGCCACTGGACGGATCCAAGATTTTGTTTTCCGTACTGCCCCATAAGTGGTATCGGGTGCTGATGAACTATGAGCGATGGGGCATGCTTCTTATGGTGGCGCTTCTGCTTACGGGTATTCTTGACAGGCCTCTGCTCTATCTGCGCAATGGTCTGCTGGATGGGTTGGCGATGATTTGTCAGCCACTTTATTCTTTGATGAATTAATATGATTTGAGGTACTTATGGAAGGTCCGCAGTATCATCTCGATGGCGTGGTACA
>JAZSAW010000160.1:0-3310 GCA_045602105.1 Candidatus Avilachnospira sp. | reverse complement strand
CATGGCGCCGTTATCCCCGCAAAGCTTCAGGGGTGGCAGATACAGCTCCACACCCAGTTTTTCCGTTTCCCTTTGGAAATCTGCCCGTATCCGGGAGTTGGCAGCCACACCGCCGGCAATGGCCAGCTTCTTGCGTCCGGTCTGTTTCAGGGCTTCCATTGTTCTCGGAACGAGCATTTCACTGACTGCCAGAGAAAAACTGGCGCACAGAGAGGGAATATCCAGCTCCTCCCCTTTTTGCCGGGTATTATGGATGAGGTTGATGGCGGCGGTCTTTAGCCCGGAGAAGGACATATCCAACGGATTGCCCGAGAGCTTCGTATGGGGCATGGGGTACTTTTTCTCGTCCCCATCTTTGGCCATACGATCCAGAGCAGAGCCACCGGGATAGGGCATCCCCAACAGGCGCGCCACCTTGTCGAAACACTCCCCTGCCGCATCATCCCGGGTAGAGCCCAGAATACGGAATTTGGTATAGTCCTCCACATCCACGATCATGCTGTGACCGCCGGATACCACCAGACACAAAAAAGGTGGCTCAAGGTCCGGGTATGCCAGGTAATTGGCAGCGATATGCCCACGGATATGGTGGACCGGAATCAGGGGCACATCCAATGCCAGAGCCGTGGCTTTTGCGAAATTGACGCCCACCAGCACAGCGCCGATCAGTCCCGGAGCGTAGGTCACTGCCACGGCGTCAATATCATTGCGGGTCAGATTGGCGGTTTGTAACGCCTCATCTGCCAGTGCATAAATGGCCTCCATGTGCTTGCGTGAGGCGATTTCGGGAACGACACCGCCATAAATTCGGTGGAGCTCCACCTGAGAGGCTATGCAGTCTGTGAGCACCTTTCGTCCGTCCTCCACAATGGCGACGGCGGTTTCATCACAGGAGGATTCCACTGCCAGAATTTTCATATGTGCCATTCCTTTCTGAGTATTCTTGCGTCCTCTCGGGGGTGTTGGTAGTAGTTGGGACGCAGACCCACCTGAGTATAGCCCAGCGTTTCGTAAAGGGCGATGGCGGGATCATTGGATGCACGCACCTCCAGAGTCAGGCTGTGGACCCCCTTTTCTCTGAGGGCATTTTCCAGCGCCAGCATCAGGCTTTTGCCCATACCCTTACGGCGGTGTTCCGGAGCGACCGCCACATTCATCACATCGGCCTCATCCAGAACGGTCTGACTGCCAACATAACCGGCGACCTGCGTTCCATCTAGGGCAACCAGCCACAGGCTCAGGGGGTTGGTCAGCTCACTGCGGACGCTGTTTTCGCTCCATGGGTCATGAAAGCACAGGGTCTCCAGATGCGCCACCTGAGGGACATGCTCCTCCGTCATGGGTACGATCAGCCAGTTACTTTGCTTCATACCAGCTTCCCCCCTGCTTGGCCTCTACCAGAAGCGGAACTTTCATCTCCGCCACCTGCTGCATTTCCCTTTCCAAAATCTCACGGACAATGTCGCCCTCAGACACAGGGCACTCCACGATCAACTCGTCGTGGACCTGCAGAATCAGGCGGGCTTTCAGCTTCCGCTGTTTCAGCGCCCGATCCACCCGAATCATGGCCAGCTTGATGATGTCCGCCGCTGTGCCCTGAATGGGTGTATTCAGTGCCACCCGCTCTCCAAAGGAGCGGAGATTGAAGTTACTGCTCTTCAGCTCCGGCAAATAACGCCGTCTGCCATAGACGGTGGACACATAGCCCTGCTCCCGGGCTTTTTCCACAATATTTTTCATATAATCACGGACGCCACTGTATTTGGCAAGGTAAGCGTCCATATACGCCTTGGCTTCCTCGGGGAACACACCAATGTCCTGACTGAGTGACCATGCGGAAATGCCATAGACGATACCGAAGTTCACCGCCTTGGCGTTCCGGCGCATTTCCGGGGTCACTTCCTCCAAGGGTACGCCAAAGACCTGAGAGGCCGTCACGGCATGGACATCCTCACCGGACAGGAACGCCTCCTGCATATGGGCATCATCGGCGATATGCGCCAGCACCCGCAGTTCGATCTGGGAATAGTCCGCATCCACAAGGACACATCCCTCGTCCGCCACGAACATTTTCCGAATCTCACTGCCAAGCTCCCGACGGACGGGGATATTCTGGAGATTGGGATCGGTGGAGGACAGCCGTCCTGTTGCCGTGACCATATTCTGATATGTGGTATGGATTCTGCCATCATCTCCGATGACTTTCAGCAGTCCCTCCGCATAGGTGGACGACAGCTTGGTCAGCATCCGGTATTCCAGTATGCTATCCACGATGGGGTGCATGGGGCGGAGCTTTTCCAGAACTTCCGCATTGGTGGAATAGCCGGTCTTGGTCTTTTTGATGGTGGGCAGACCCAGCTTTTCAAAGAGTATCTCCCCAAGCTTTTTGGTGGAGTTGATGTTAAATTCCTCTCCTGCCAGATCGTACACGTTCTGCTGAGCGGTATTGATCCGCTCAGTAAGCATCCCGGCAAAGGACATCAGCGCCATTTGATCCACCATGACGCCGGCTCGCTCCATATCCGACAAAACGGCGCACAGGGGCAGCTCAATCTCAAGATAGAGTTTCTCCATCCCCTGCTCCATCAACGCCTTCTCCAGTATTGGCTTTAATTGCCAGATCGCCATGGCCTGACCCGCCAGATCGTCGGCAGAAAGCGTCCGCTCCAGATACTGGGCAGAGAGCTTGGTCAGGGAATAGTCCGACTGAGAGGGGTCAAGGACATAGGCGGCAAGTGCTACATCAAAGTTCACTTCTCCGCAAGCCCAGCCCCGATCCAGAATTTTACCCCGCAGGGTCTTCCAGTCGGCGCAAGTCTTGAGGCTATCGCTTTCCCACAAGGGACGCATCGCCTCGGCATCACCTGTCCAGACGCCACCGTCCCACGCCACAGCGCCACGGCTTCCATCAGGAGAAAATGCCACAGCACAGGGGGTATTCACCTGAGGAAGCGCAGTTTGGCAGGTTACGGGAGCTTGCTGAGTAATCCCTTTCTGCTCCACGTCCCGCAGACCGTAACGATCCATGAGCTTCAAAAATTCCAGCTTCATAAACAGCTCCCGCAAAGCGGGCTTGTCCACCGGCTGACGCAAAGCATCACTGGGGGTAAAGGTGATGGGCGCATTACAGCGAATGGTCGCCAGATCATAGGACAGTCTTGCGCTTTCCTCCCCATCCCGGAGCTTATTGCGAACACCGTTTTTGATGCGCGTATCATCCAGATTGGCATAGATCTCATCCAAAGAGCCAAAGGTCAGCAGTAAGTCCGTGGCGGTTTTTGTGCCTACACCGGGCACACCGGGAATATTA
>JAZSAW010000159.1:0-3756 GCA_045602105.1 Candidatus Avilachnospira sp. | reverse complement strand
CTTCCCATTGGGGATACCGCCACGGCAGAGATGTGCGGACAGGTCATCTATCCGGCAGTGGTGCGAAGTCAAGCCGGAAAAGATGTTCTGGCATTTTTGCAGACCGAGCCCGCCCGGACAGTTTTTCGGGCTGCGGGATTTGTTCCCCATTAAGGAGTATGCTATGGACTGGTTTCCCCTGTTTAATTCCCTGCGTATCGCCCTGATCTCCACGGCGGTGGTGTTTTTTCTTGGCATTACCCTTGCCTATCAGATCGCCAAAGCTCCCCGCCCGGTCAAGGGCGTACTGGACGTGATTTTGACCCTGCCTCTGGTTTTGCCCCCTACGGTGGTTGGCTGGCTTCTGCTCCGCGTCCTTGGACCGAAGCGGGTCTTGGGGGCGTGGATACTGGAGGTCTTTGGTCTGCACCTGACCATGCAGTGGTGGTCGGCGATTTTTGCCACCATCGTGGTCAGCTTTCCCCTGATGTACCGCACGGTCCGGGCGTCCTTTGAGAGCTTTGACGAGACCCTTGCGGAGGTGGCCTCCACCATGGGACACAGTAGCACCCAGATCTTCTGGCATATCCGTCTGCCGGTCTGCCGGTCGGGACTGCTTGCCGGCACAGTGCTGAGCTTTGCCAGAGCTCTTGGGGAATACGGCGCCACCAGTATGCTGGCGGGCTATACCCCCGGTCACACCGCCACCGTGTCCACCACGGTCTATCAGCTCTGGCGCACCGGGCAGGACGCCATGGCACTGCGCTGGGTGCTGGTGAACATCGCCATTTCCGCCGTGGTCATGCTGACCGTAAATCTGCTTTCCCATAAGGAGGCTTCGTCATGAAAAAAGTACCGGTAGAACAGGCTGTTGGAATGGAGCTGTGCCACGACATCACCGAAATGCGTGACGGCTTCAAGGGCGCGGCCTTCAAGCGGGGACACATCATCCGGGAGGAGGACATCCCCCATCTTCTGAAGTTGGGCAAGCGGACGGTATTCGTCTGGGAGGAACATGCCGGGGAGCTTCACGAGGAGGACTGCGCCCGCCGGATGGCGGCCATGACCCCTGTGGAGGGGGCGCACTATACCGAGCCCTCCGAGGGCAAGGTGTTGCTGATCTCCGATACCCGGGGCATGCTCCGGGTGGATACAGAGCTTCTGTTGCAGATCAACCGCATCGGAGACTTGACCATCGCTACCCTGCCCGACCACTATCCTGTGGAAGCAGGGGCACGGCTTGCGTCCATGCGTATTGTCCCTCTGGTGACCAAAGAGGAGCAGATCATACAGGCAGAGAAGCTGTGCAAGGACAGAACGCTTCTGTCCCTACTTCCCTACAAACCAAAAAAGGTTGGCATCGTCATCACCGGCTCGGAGGTCTACACCGGGCGGATACCGGATAAATTTGCTCCCGTTCTCCGGGCAAAGCTGGGAAACTATCCGGGAGAAATTGCGGGCATCACCGTCTGCGACGACGATCTGGATATGATCACCGCCGCCGCAAAAGCCCATCTGGAACAGGGCGCAGACTTTCTCATTTTCACCGGGGGAATGTCCGTTGACCCGGACGACCTGACCCCCACCGCCATCCGCAGACTGGGTGCGGACATCATCACCCACGGCGTTCCGGCGCAGCCGGGCAATATGACCCTTGTGGCCTATCTGGGAGATGTGCCCATTCTGGGCGTACCGGGCGCGGCCATCCATCTGCCCACGACTATGCTGGATGTCCTGCTTCCCCAGATCTACGCCGGAGAGCGGTTTACCAACGAGGAACTGACCCGACTGGGTGAGGGCGGTCTTTGTCAGCTTTGCAAAACCTGCCACTTCCCCAACTGCACCTTTGGACGGTACTGATATGAAAGACAAGTTCGGTCGCACCATTACGTATCTGCGCCTGTCGGTGACAGATCTGTGCAACCTCCGCTGTCGGTATTGTATGCCCGCCGAGGGGGTGTGCAAAAAAGACCACGGAGAAATGCTCACGGAAGAGGAATTGATCGCCGTGGCAGAAGCCGGGGCGTCTCTTGGCATCAAAAAGGTGCGTATCACCGGCGGTGAGCCACTGGTAAAAAAGAATATCCTGTCCATTTGCCGGGGCGTTTCGGCGGTAGATGGCATAGAAGAGCTGTGTCTGACCACCAACGGCATTTTGCTCCCGGAGCTGGCTGTGCCTCTGCGGGAGGCGGGCGTCAAGCGGGTGAATATCAGTCTGGATTCCCTGGACCGGGATACCTATGCCCGGCTGACCCGCCGTGACCGTCTGGACGATGCCCTGCGGGGGCTGGAAAGCGCCCTGTCGGCGGGCTTTGACCGGGTGAAGGTCAATTGCGTGCTTCTGGCGGGAGAAAATGAGCGGGAGATTCCCGCCTTGGCAGAGCTGACCCGGAAATATCCCGTGGATGTGCGGTTTATCGAGTGGATGCCCATGACCCATGACCCGGTGGGACAGCATCTGTCCTGCGAGGCGGTGTTGAAAGCCTTGCCGGAGCTGACCAAAGAGGACGAGGGTGCAGTGGCGGAACACTATCGCCTGCCGGGGGCGTTGGGAAAAATCGGGCTAATCCGCCCGGTGAGCCGGCACTTCTGCGCCCGCTGTGACCGAATCCGGGTCACGGCAGACGGCAAAGTCAAGCCCTGCCTCCACAGCAGAGAAGAACTGTCCCTGAAGGGACTGTGCAAAGAAGAAATGGCGCAGGTACTGCGCCAAGCCATTTTGGAAAAACCCCTCTGCCACGGGCCCCTTTCTCCCGAAAGCCCAAGTCCCGCAGGCAGGATGATGAATCAAATTGGAGGATGACCATGGATTTTACCCATTTTGACCGGTCAGGCAAGGCAAAAATGGTGGATGTGGGGGAAAAAGCCCCCACCCGCAGAACTGCTGTGGCAGTGGGACAGGTTTTGGTCAATTCCGACACCTTCTCCCTGATCGCCTCCGGCGGGAGCAAAAAAGGAGATGTCCTGACTGTGGCACAGCTGGCGGGCATTATGGGGGCAAAGCAGACGGCAAATCTCATCCCATTGTGCCACCCGGTGGCAATGGACGCCGTGGAAGTGGAGCTGAGGCTCAACGAGACCGACTGCGCCGTGGATATTCAGGTGACGGTCAGCTGTGACGGACGCACCGGCGTGGAGATGGAAGCCCTCACCGCCGTGTCGGTGTCTGCCCTGACGGTCTATGATATGTGCAAGGCCGTCCAGCGGGATATGGTCATCGCCAATATCCGGCTTCTGAAAAAGACCGGAGGCGTTCACGGAGATTTTATCCGGGAGGTGGAAGCGTGAGTTATACTGTGGCAATCATTACCGTCAGCGATAAGGCGTTTCAGGGTCAGCGGACGGATACCAGCGGTCCTGCCCTTTGCCGTCTGGTGGAGGAGCGGGGTCATCAGGTGGTCTATCGTGCCACCGTCCCCGATGAGCGGGAGGATATTATCCGGGAGCTTCTTCACTGCTGTGACGACCTGCAGGTATCCTTGGTGCTGACCACCGGCGGTACAGGATTTTCTCCCCGAGACATTACCCCGGAGGCAACGCTGGCGGTCATAGAGCGGGAGACCAGAGGCATCCCCGAAGCCATGCGCTGGGCAAGTATGCAGATCACCCCCAAGGGCTGTCTGTCCCGAAGCGTGGCAGGTATCCGGGGCAGAAGCCTGATGGTCAATCTCCCCGGCAGTGAAAAAGCCGCCACAGAAAATCTGCTGGCGGTCATCGACCCCCTCTCCCACGGTCTGGAAATGCTTCACTCCCAAGGCTCTGCCAACTGCGGAGGGT
>JAZSAW010000158.1:0-4805 GCA_045602105.1 Candidatus Avilachnospira sp. | reverse complement strand
GTCCCCCTCCCGCTCTACGTCATAGTAATACACCGTCCGTACCGTGGACTTCACATCCGTACCCACAGAGCGCACCGCGGCAAAATCGTGAGTTCCCACAAACTGGCTGGCCGCCTGTTGCATAATGTTCTCATCGAGATGCTTGGGATAAAACCAAGCTCGGTTTACATAAAACGGATCGCGGATCCGAGAATTGTAAATCAGATAGGTATACTCTTTTCGGACACACGAGCCGATGGCATTAAAGTCCTCATGGACATCCATCGCTCCGGTGACCACAATATCCTCCGGCAAATGGGTGTTGAGGGCATAGGGTAACCGCTCCACGGGAATGGTGGATGTTGTGCGGAAGTTTGCCACATAATGACGGGCGTGAACTCCGGCGTCTGTCCGACCGCAACCGGTCATTTTCACCGGATGCCCCACAATCGCCGCCGCAGCCTCCTCCATGGTCTGCCCCACGGAAATATCCCGTTTTTGTACCTGCCAGCCATGATAGGCCGTACCTTCATAGGTCAGAAACAGGGCAATGTTGCGCATAATCGTCCTCCGTTACCATCCCAGCCGTCCAAGCACCAAAACCACTGCCATAAGCACCAGTCCGCCTGCCAGAGCCACCACATCCGCCCGGCCGTAGTGGAGCTGTTTCATTCTCGTCCGACCTTCTCCGCCGTGATAACAACGGCACTCCATGGCCACCGCCAGCTCATCCGCCCGGCGAAACGCACTGATAAACAGGGGCACAAGAATAGGGATCAGCGCCTTTGCCCGGGAGAACAGACTGCCTGTCTCAAAATCCGCTCCCCTTGCCTTTTGCGCGTTCATGATCTTATCCGTTTCCTCAATCAGAGTCGGGATAAATCGCAAGGCGATACACATCATCATGGCCAGCTCCTGAACAGGAACTTTGATTTTTTTCAGGGGACTCAGCAGTCTTTCCAAGCCGTCCGTCAGGGCGATGGGCGAGGTGGTGTAGGTTAACATAAAAGTCCCGGCAATGAGCATGGAGATACGCAGTACCATGAAAATGGCACTGAAAATGCCCTCTTTGGTAATGGTGAAGATCCAGAAGCTCACCAAGGGCGTACCCTGGGTATAAAACAAGTTCAGCACACCCGTCAGAATGATGATGAACAGCAGGGGCTTCAGGCTTCGCAGAATGACCCCCGGACGGATGCCCGACAGGGCGATCACGCCCACCAGAGCCAGAAACACCAGACCGTAGGTCAGAAACCACTTGGCGGAAAACAGGGTCACGATATAGACCACCACCAAGATCAGCTTGGTGCGGGGATCTAAGCGATGGACAGGAGTATCACCGGGGAAGAACTGCCCCAGCGTAATATCCTTAAGCACGGACATCTCCCCCTTTCATGGCAAGGAGGGCTTCTTTTGCCTGCTCCACAGTATAAACAGAAGAATCCACCGGGACGCCCAGTTCCCGCAGTTTCATAAACACCCGGGTCACCTGAGGCACGTCCAGACCAATATGAGACAGCTCCTCCGCCCGGGCAAAGACCTGCCGGGGCGTGCCGGTCATGGCTACCGTTCCGTGGTTAAAGACAATGAGGCGGTCAACATTGGAGGCGATTTCCTCCATGCTGTGGCTGACCATCAGCACAGTGGCGTTCTGCGCTTTTTGGTAATCCCGGATATTGTTCAGGATTCCCTCCCGACCTACCGGGTCAAGACCTGCCGTAGGCTCATCGAGAATCAGCACCTCCGGCTCCATGGCGATAACGCCGGCAATGGCCGCCCGCCGTTTGTTTCCGCCGGACAGCTCAAAGGGGGATTTTTGCAGATTTTCCTCGGAGATTCCCACAAAACCCGCCGCACGCCGTACCCGTCTGTCAACTTCCTCCGGGGAGAGGCCCATGTTCTTCGGGCCAAAGGCAATATCCTGATAAACCGTTTCCTCAAAAAGCTGATACTCCGGGTACTGAAACACCAGTCCTGCCCGAAATCTTGCCTCCCGGGTAAACTTCTTGTCGCTCCAGATGTCCCGCCCGTTCAGCAGGACCTGCCCGGAAGTGGGCTTCAGCAATCCGTTGAGATGCTGAATCAGTGTGGATTTTCCCGACCCTGTATGGCCGATGATTCCCACAAATTCTCCACGCTCCACGGTAATATTCACATCTTGAATGGCATCACTCCGGAAAGGTGTACCTTCTCCGTAAGTGTGGGTCAGATTCTTTGTTTCTAAAACTGGTATCAACGTAAAAGCCTCCGAATGTCAGGGTCAGGTCTGAGCAAAAAAGTCCTTCAGTACCTGCGCGCACTCATCTACAGACAACGCGTCCAAAGGAAGATCAATGCCCTCCTGACGCAAACCATACAGCAATTGGGTGGTCTCCGGCACAGTGAGCCCCACAGACCGAAGCAGATCCACCTGGGTAAAGACTTCCTTGGGCGTACCGTCGGCAATGACCGCGCCCTCGGACATGACCACCACCCGGTCAGCCAGCACAGCCTCCGGCATATGGTGGGTGATCAGTACCACCGTCATCCCCTGCTCTCTGTTCAGCCGGGAAACCGCCTGCAAAACCTCCTGCCGACCCTGAGGATCAAGCATGGCTGTCGGCTCGTCCAGCACGATACAGCTAGGACGCATGGCGATGACGCCGGCAATGGCGATTCGCTGTTTCTGTCCGCCGGAGAGCATATGAGGCGCATGGGTGGTATAGGCGTCCATGCCCACCAGCTTCAGGGCTTCATCCACCCGTCTGCGAATTTCTTCCGGCTCTACCCCCAAGTTTTCCGGAGCAAAGGCCACATCCTCCTCTACCACGCTGGAAACGATCTGGTTGTCGGGGTTTTGGAACACCATGCCCACCCGCTGGCGAATATCCAGCAAAAGATGTTCCTGCTGTGTGTCCAAGCCGAAGACATGAACTGTACCGCCGGAGGGGAGCAAAATGCCGTTAAAATGCTTGGCCAGGGTGGATTTTCCACAGCCGTTGTGACCCAGAATGGCCACAAAGCTCCCCTGTTCGATTTGCAGGTCAAGTCCCTCAAAGACCTGAACGGAATCCGACTCCTCAGAGCCGGGATATTCATAAGTCAGGTTTTTAACACAAATTGCTTGTTTATCCATATGTTATCCTTTACTGCTTAGCGAAACCAACGGCCTGTACTGCCACAGGGCAGGACCAGCCCGGAGTTGGTCACCGGCAGTCCAAGCTCCTGACATTCCGTCTGACCTCCGTATTTGGTCGTGATGAGGGTATCGAGCATATAGCCCAACACCGACGGCGCAAGGCCGGTGGTGTAGGAATTGATGATAAAGAACAGAGGATCATCGGACAGGACTCCGGTCACCAGTTGCAGGAATGGATACAGATCCTTTTCCAACTTCCAGATCTCACCGGAGGGACCCCGACCGTAAGAGGGCGGGTCCATGATGACCGCGTCATACCGCCGTCCCCGCTTGATCTCCCGCTCCACAAACTTGGCGCAGTCGTCAATGATCCAGCGGATGGGGGCGTCCTCCAGCCCGGAGGACTTTGCGTTCTCTCTTGCCCAGGACACCATACCCTTGGCGGCATCCACATGACAGACCGAAGCTCCGGCTGCCGCCGCCGCAAGGGTCGCGCCGCCTGTGTAGGCAAACAGGTTCAGCACATTGACGTGCCGTCCGGCCTTGCGGATCTGCTCCATGGAGAAATCCCAGTTGACCGCCTGCTCGGGAAAAACGCCGGTATGCTTGAAGTTCATGGGCTTGACGTTAAAGGTCAGATCCCCATAATGCACCTGCCAGCGCTCCGGCAGACGCTTTTCCGACCACTGTCCGCCACCGGTGTTGGAGCGGGCATAGCGGGCGTCATAGCCCCGCCAGCGGGGGTCTTTTTTGGGCGTGTTCCAGATGACCTGAGGGTCAGGACGTACCAGGGTATACTTCCCCCAGCGTTCCAGTTTTTCTCCTTCAGAGGTGTCGATGACCTCATAATCCTTCCATTGATCGGCAATCCACATAATACGCTCCTAATCTTCTTGCTCCAGCAGACCGTTGATCCATTCCTGCAAACCGGAGTCCTCCTCCGGCTCTTCCGGCTCTTCCTCGGGAACATCCTTCTCGGAATGGCGGTAGCACTCCAGATTTAAGGGGTCGGCTTCCGGGGAATCCGCGTCATAATATCCGTCGGCAGGGACTTTGCCCAGATACACATAGGGTTGATCCTCCACCACGATACCGGAAATGGGGAAACCACGCTTGATGTTCAGCATACCCACTTCCTCAAGGGCATTTCCCGGCACCTGTCCGCAAAACTCGTTGGCCACATGACCCTGACAGATCTCCACCATAGTGTGGACGTCGCAGGTCTTTGTAGGCACATCCTCCAGACAAAGCTCCCCGGTCACCGTCCGGTCACCCCGGACGTCATTCTGGCAGGCGTGACCCGCCAGCAATCCGCTGTCCTGACAGTACTCCACCTTGACCACATCCGTGGGACGATGGAATTTTGCGCTGGGCAGATCCTCGTGGACGCCCTCCATGACTTTTCGCCACAGGGTGATGGCAGGATTTTCCGTGCTGTCCACCAGCTTGACTTCCTCGGGATAATCATATCCGCACCAGGTCACTGCCGTGTAATAAGGGGTAAAGCCCGCAAACCAGCGGTCCTTGTCATCGTCCGTTGTGCCGGTCTTGCCCGCCACCTGCATATTTTCCAGCTTTGCGCCTGCGCCAGTACCGTTTTCCACCGTGTTCATCATCATATAGGTGGAATACCACACAGTCTTTTCATTCATGGCCACGGTGGTGTCCTGGGTGTTGTCCAAAATCACCTTGTCGTTGGAATCCAGCA
>JAZSAW010000157.1:0-6611 GCA_045602105.1 Candidatus Avilachnospira sp. | reverse complement strand
GTGGCCACGGGCTTTGACACCATCAAGCTGGACAAGTACGGCGAATATGCCTATGGGGAGAGCCCGGATGTCATCACCTCTCTGGAGCTGGAGCGGATCATGAATGCCGCCGGCCCGACCAAGGGACATCTGGAACGCCTGTCCGACGGCAAAGCTCCCAAAGAAATTGTATTTGTCCAGTGCGTGGGCAGTCGATGCAGTGATGACCGGGGCAAGCCCTATTGCTCCAAGATCTGCTGTATGTATACGGCAAAGCACGCCATGCTCATCCGGGATAAGTATCCCGATACCCATGTGACGGTGTTTTATATCGACGTCCGTACGCCCGGCAAGAACTTCGATGAGTTCTACCGCCGGGCAGTGGAGGACTACGGCGTGGATTACATCAAGGGTCAGGTAGGCAAGGTAGCCCCCCAGCCTGACGGAAGCCTTCTTGTCCACGGCGTTGACCTGCTGGAAAACCGGCAAATTCTGAAAAAAGCGGATATGGTGGTGCTGGCCACGGCCATTGAGCCCAACCCGGATGTGCGGAAGATCGCCACCATGCTCACCGCTTCCATCGATACCAATAACTTCCTGACGGAAGCCCATCCCAAACTGCGCCCGGTGGAATCCCCCACAGCAGGCGTGTTCCTGTCCGGCGTTTGCCAAGGGCCCAAGGATATTCCCGAGACCGTGGCACAGGCGGGCGCGGCGGCAGTCAAGGTCATCGGGCTTCTGGCCAAGGATAAACTCAAGACCAATCCCTGCACCGCCAGAGCCGACGAACTGCGGTGTAACGGTTGCAGTCAGTGCGCCAATGTGTGTCCCTACGGCGCGATCTCCTATGAGACCAGACTGGTCAACGACCATGGCATCCGAGAGGATCGGCGCATTGCGGTGGTCAATTCCGCCCTGTGTCAGGGCTGTGGCGCCTGTACGGTGACCTGCCCCAGCGGTGCTATGGACCTGCAGGGCTTTACCAACAGACAAATCATTGCGGAGGTGGATGCCATATGTCGGTAAAAGAAAACTGGAGACCCACCATCGTGGCGTTTTGCTGTAACTGGTGCAGTTACGCCGGAGCGGATCTGGCCGGCTCCAGCCGTCTTGCCTATCCCGCGGATGTGAAGATCATCAAAGTACCCTGCTCCTGCCGGGTCAACCCCATGTTCATCCTCCGTGCCTTTGAAAAGGGTGCGGACGGCGTGATTCTCTGTGGCTGTCACCCCGGTGACTGCCACTACTCCACCGGCAACTACTATGCCCGCCGGCGGATGACCCTGCTGTTTTCCATGCTGGACTATCTGGGCGTGGAGCAGGGGCGCACCCGGGTGGAATGGGTCTCTGCCGCAGAGGGCGTAAAGTTCTCCGAGACCATGAACAGCTTTGTGGAAAAAGTTCGTGCCCTTGGGCCGAATGTGAGATTGGGGGATCTGCGATGCAAGAACTGAACATGATCGCCAAGACCCTTCTGGAGAGCGGTAAGGTCAGCCGTGTTTTGGGCTGGAAGAAGGGCGAAAACGGATTTGATGTAGAGCCTGCCTTTTTTGAGACCGTGGAAAGTCTGGACTGTCTGGTCTATGACGGCTTCTGCGGAGCGAATTTAAGCAAATATATGATCGAAGCAGGAAAGCAGGAGGGCAAAACTCTGGTTTTCCTCAAGCCCTGCGACAGCTACAGCTACAACCAGCTCCTGAAGGAGCATCGGGTGGAGCGGGAAAAGGCGTATATCATCGGCGTAGGATGTAAGGGCAAGCTGAGTATCGGGAAGATCCCCTTTGACGGCATCCTGTCCGTGTCCGGCGCAGAGTATCCTGACCCGCAGGAACAGCTGACGGTCAGTACCCTGTACGGCGATAAGACCCTTGCCTACAAGGACGCCATGCTGGAACGCTGTCATGTCTGCAAGGGCAAGGAGCACGTGGTCTATGACGAGCTGTGGGGTGAATCTTCCGACACGGTGGACGGCGACCGCTTCGCGGAGGTGGAGCGGATCGAGGCCATGAGCCCGGAAGAAAAATTTGCCTTTTTCCAGACGGAGCTGAGCAAATGTATCCGCTGTAACGCCTGCCGGAACGTGTGCCCTGCCTGTTCCTGCCGAAAGTGCGTCTTTGACAGCACTGCCTTTGATTCTCAGCAGAAAGCCAACACCACCTCTTTTGAGGAAAAGATGTTCCATATTATTCGCGCTTTCCATGTGGCAGGCCGGTGTACCGACTGTGGCGAGTGCAGTCGTGTCTGCCCGCAGGGCATACCCCTGCACCTGTTCAACCGCAAATTCATCAAGGACATCAACACGCTCTACGGCGAATATCAGGCGGGCAGTGATCTGGAGGCAAAAATGCCCCTGACCAGCTTCACCGCCGAGGACGCCGAGCCCGGCGTAGGCAGGGGGTAAGAGATATGTATCAAATCAAAACGGAAAAGCTCCATGACCTCTATACTGCCATTGCCGGACAAAACGACCTGTTTCTGCCGGTCAAAACCGGGGGAAAGACCAATTTTGCCCTCTGGCAGGAGGGCGTGGAGGCAGACCTGCAGACCCTGAAAACCGTCCGCTCTGCCAAGGATGTGTTCTTCCCCCAGAGCGAGACCCTCTATACCTGCGGAAAGACCGATGGCAAGACCACCATTACGCCCGAACAGCGCTGTCGGACGCCCTTTGTGGTCCTTGGCATGAAAGCCTGTGATGTGCGGGCTGTGGCGGTGCTGGATCAGGTGTTCCTTACCGAGCCTGTGGACAGCTACTATGCCGCCCGCCGGGAGATGGGCACCATCGTGTCCCTTGCCTGTTCCCGCCCGGATACCTCCTGCTTCTGCTCCTGCTTCGGCATCGACTGTGCCATGCCCGAGGGAGATGTGGCCATATGGCTGACCGGGGAGCATCTTTACTGGATGCCCCGGACGGAAAAGGGAGAGAAGCTGACCGAGCAGGTGGCTTCCTTACTGGAGGCTTGTGAGGAAGATGCTGTGGAGGCGGAAAAGACCGCCATTCGGGAGATCTGCCAAAAGCTTCCCCTCCATGACCTCTCCCTTGCGGGCTGGGGCGAGGAGGCCGTGGAAAAGAATTTCGATTCTCCTCTGTGGGAACAGCTTTATACCCCCTGTCTGGCTTGTGGCACCTGCACCTTTGTGTGCCCCACCTGCCAGTGCTATGACATCAAGGACTATGACACCGGCAACGGCGTTCAGCGTTACCGCTGTTGGGACAGCTGTATGTACTCCGATTTCACCATGATGGCTCACGGCAACAACCGCACCAGCCAGATGCAGAGATTCCGTCAGCGGTTTATGCACAAGCTGGCCTATTTCCCCGCCAACAATCAGGGGATGTTCTCCTGTGTGGGCTGTGGTCGCTGTGTGGATAAATGCCCCAGCAACCTGAATATCGTCAAGGTCATCAAGGCCTTTGGAAAGGAGGAGAACTGGTGCACGAGTGTACCTGCCATCCCGGCTATACCCATGACACCCTGATTCCTCAGGTGGGCATTGTCACGGATATTCGGGAAGAGACCCCGGACGTCAAGACCTTTCGGGTAGAACGCCCGGAGGGAGGAAAGCTGTTCGAGCATATGCCCGGTCAGTGCGCCATGGTGTGTATCCCCGGCGTCAGCGAGGCCATGTTCTCCATTACCTCTTCTCCCACCAATCAGGCTTATCAGGAATTTTCCATCAAGCGTTGCGGAGACCTGACCGAACGGCTTCACGATCTGCAGCCGGGTGCTGAGGTCCTTGTCCGCGGCCCTTACGGCAACCATTTCCCTGTGGAAACGGAGCTGAAAGGCAAAAATCTTCTGTTTATTGCCGGCGGTATCGGCCTTGCGCCCTTGCGCAGTGTCATCAATTATGTGCTGGACAACCGGGATAATTACGGCACGGTGGATATTCTCTACGGTTCTCGCTCTGCCGACGATCTGGTGCGTCAGCAGGAGATGGAGGAGGTCTGGGCAAAGGCCAAAGATGTAAATGTCTATATGACCATCGACCGCCCGCAGGAGGGCTGGGACGGTCATGTGGGCTTTGTGCCCGCCTACCTGAAAGAGGTGGGCTTTGACACCAACAAGATCGCCCTGCTTTGCGGGCCTCCCATTATGATCAAATTCTGCCTGCAGGCTCTGGAGGAAATGGGCTTTTCCAAAGAGCAGGTCTATACCACCCTGGAGCTTCGGATGAAGTGTGGCGTAGGCAAATGCGGACGGTGCAATATTGGCTCTAAATATGTCTGCAAAGACGGGCCTGTGTTCCGCTTCGATCAGGTGGATGCGCTTCCCAATGAATACTAAGGAGGGAAAAGCCGACATGGAAAAGAATATGGTAAACGTCTATTTTTACGGCAAAAAATATGTAGTCCCCGGGGATCTGACCATCATGACCGCCATGGAGTACGCCGGGTATACCCTGAGCCGAGGCTGTGGCTGTCGCCATGGCTTCTGCGGGGCTTGCGCCACCATCTACCGAATCAAGGGCAAAAATGAGCTGAAAACCTGTCTGGCCTGCCAGACGCAGGTGCAGGAGGGGATGTATGTGGCGTCCATTCCTTTCTTCCCCACGGATAAGCGCACCTATACGCTGGATGAGCTGAAAGCCGACCAGCGGGTCATGATGGAGCTGTATCCGGAAATTTACGCCTGTATCGGCTGTAATGCCTGTACCAAGGCCTGCACCCAGAGCCTCAATGTTATGCAGTATATCGCCTACGCCCAGCGGGGCGAGCTGGAAAAATGCGCGGAGGAATCCTTTGACTGCGTAGGCTGTGGATGCTGTTCCGTGCGGTGTCCCGCGGGAATCAGCCATCCCATGGTGGGTCTGCTGGCCAGACGGCTGACCGGCAAGTATATCGCGCCCAAGTCCGAGCATCTGCATAACCGGGTGGAGGAGATCAACTCCGGTGCTTATGATGAGCTCATCGAGGCCATTATGCAAAAGCCCATTACGGAAATGCAGGAGCTTTACAACCATCGGGACATTGAAAAGTAAGGAGGGGCAGGATGTTTACGGAAAGTATGCTGGAATCCATCAAAAAGGTGAAAGCCACACGGGCAGAACGTATGGCAAATGAGCCCCGCAGAATGACCGCGGAGGAAAAGGATGAACTGCTGAAGGCCTATCATCCGGACTACCGCCCTGAGGGCTTCAAGGAAATTCTCATTGGACCCAATCAGGGGCAGAAAGCCCCGGTAGAGCTGGTTGACCTGCTTCACTGTAACAGCCGGCTTCTGGAGGAACATATCGACCTCGGCAAAATCGATTATGATGTGGACGTGCTGGTCATCGGTGGCGGTGGCGCGGGAGCTTCCGCGGCCATTGAAGCCCACGAAGCCGGCGCAGATGTCATGATCGTGACCAAGCTTCGAATCGGCGATGCCAATACCATGATGGCAGAGGGCGGAATTCAGGCGGCGGACAAGGAAAACGATTCCCCTGTCCAGCACTATCTGGATGCCTTTGGCGGCGGTCACTTTGCCGCCCGTCCCGAGCTTCTGCGCCGTTTGGTCATGGAAGCCCCCGATGCCATCCGCTGGCTCAACGAGTTGGGCGTCATGTTTGATAAGGACGAGGACGGCAGAATGGTCACCACCCACGGCGGCGGCACGTCCCGCAAGCGGATGCACGCCTGTAAGGACTATTCCGGCGCGGAGATCATGCGCACCGTCCGGGATGAGGTGCTGAACAGGAAGATTCCCGTGGTGGAGTTCACCTCCGCGGTGGAGCTTATCAAAGACGACAAGGGTCAGGTGGCAGGTGCGGTCCTGCTGAATATGGAGACCGGGGACTATTTGGTGGCCAGAGCCAAAACCGTGATCATCGCCACCGGTGGTGCGGGACGCCTGCACTATCAGAATTTTCCCACCTCCAACCACTACGGCGCAACTGCCGACGGCCTGATTCTGGGCTACCGGGCAGGCGCACCGCTTCTGTATCAGGATACCATCCAGTACCATCCCACCGGTGTGGCTTACCCCAGTCAGATCTTTGGCGCACTGGTGACGGAAAAGGTGCGTTCTCTGGGCGCTATGCTGGTCAACCGGGAGGGCGAGGCCTTTATGCACCCCCTGGAGACCCGTGACGTGTCCGCCGCCTCCATTATCCGGGAGTGCTCTGACCGGGGCAAGGGCGTGGATACCCCTCTGGGCAGCGGTGTCTGGCTGGATACCCCCATGATCGAAATGCTGGGGGGCGAGGGGACGATCGAAAAGCGTATCCCCGCCATGCTACGGATGTACTTAAACTACGGCATCGATATGCGGAAACAGCCGATTCTCATCTATCCCACCCTCCATTACCAGAACGGCGGTCTGGAGATCGGCGGTGACGGCTTTACCAAGACCATCCCCAACCTGCTGGTGGCAGGTGAGGCGGTGGGCGGTATCCACGGCCGTAACCGGCTCATGGGCAACTCCCTGCTGGATATTATCGTCTTTGGGCGCAATGCCGGTAAGGCTGCCGCCGGTAAGGCAAAGCAGGTACAGCTGGGACAGATGAATCTGGATCATGTCACGGCCTATGCCAAAGAGCTGGAAAAGGCCAAAGCTACCGGCGAAGGCGTATCACCTCTGCTTCTGCCCAAATATGCCCGCCATGAGAGGTGAGCCATATGAGAGAAATTGAAGTCAGCCGAATCACCGATG
>JAZSAW010000156.1:0-5498 GCA_045602105.1 Candidatus Avilachnospira sp. | reverse complement strand
CCAAGGGAGAAGATGCCAGCCACTTAGCCCAGACGTTTTCCCCGCTCCAGTTCCCGCAAGGACCAGCAGACCAACAAAAAGATACCCAGGCCGCCGGCAATACAGATCAGCTGTTTGGTCAGCTCTCCGGGGCTGTCCGAGGCGATAACCGCCAGACCCAGAGTGGTCAGGAAAAAGGCGATGGTCTCCATCTCAAAGCCTGTCCGGCGTATCATGCGGGTAAAGGCGAACAGCCCCCACTGCATCCCCGCCAGAACGGCAAAGGCCATGGCGATGGCATCCGCCTCGTCCGAATGGGCAGAAAGCTGTACCACCGCCAGAAGCTGAAACAAGGTGAGCATCAGCAGGGTCGCCAAAGGGCGCACCTCTCTGCCTGCACGGGTACGGACGGAGGCCTGAATGACCTCCTGCTTTTTGGTGATGGGCTCAAGGGTAAAGGGCACACCGCCCAGAGAGATCACATCTCCGAAGTCCACCACTTCCATGGCCGTATCCTTGCCATTGACCTGAATCCCGCCTTTGGAGCCCACATCGGAGATGGTCCAGCTACCGTCATCATAACGGGTCAGTACGCCGTGAGAGCGGGATATGGTGGGGTAATCCAGCACCACGTCACAGCTCTTTGACCGCCCCAGAAGGGTCTCCCAATGGGCAACGGGCAGTTTATCGCCGTTGGGCGCAGAAAGCCATGCCCAGATCTCCGGCTCTTTGGGGAAAAGAAGCAGTGACCGGGCACATCGGCTCAATATCATCAGTGCCAGCAGAGGAAACACATACCGCAAAATGGCGGTAAACCATGTGCCGTCTGCCATAGCCTGCAAGGCTTGTATCGTCGTATCCATAAAAACTCCTTATCGGCATAAGTGCCAATACAGATTTTTCTCTATTGTACCACAAATTCCTCCGGGATACAAATTAAGGATTTATGAAGACCCGCCTGAACTGCGCTCAGGCGGGTCTTTGAGACTTATTTGTTTTTGCCCGCCTGCTCCAGCTTGATCTGACGGCGGTTTTTCACGTGCTCCTCCATGGGCCGAATATCTCCGGCCTTGGTCAGTGCCCACTTGGTACAGGCAGGTCCGAGGATCTCATAGATGAGAACGGAGAACAGAATGATATTCCGGATCAAATCACCCTCCGCACCCAACTGTCGGGCGGTGATACACATACCCAGTGCCACACCGGCCTGAGGGAACAGGGTGATGCCCAGATATTTGCAGATCTGAGGGGCGCATCCGGTCCATTTGGCACTGAGCTCCGCGCCATAATACTTGCCCAGACAGCGGAAGATGACATACACCAGACCGATGCCCACGATGGCCACATCGGCAAAGACCTTCAGCTCCAGCTCCGCGCCACTGATGACGAAGAACAGCGCAAACAAGGGAGAGGTCCACTTATCCGTCCGCTCCATAATATCCTCACTGAGAGGGCAGAGATTACAGAACACCGTGCCCAGCATCATGCACACCAGCAAAGAGGAGAAGCCCACATGAACAGGGCCGACGGAGAACTCCACCATGGACAGCGCCACGGTCAAAAACACAAAGGCAATGGACATATTCAGGCGGTTGGTATTGGAGTTAAAGAGCTTTTCCAGCTGGGTCAAGATCCAGCCCATGACCGCACCCAGAGCCAGAGACGCGAGAATCTCTGCCATGGGATTGAGGAAAATGGAAATCAGATCCACAGTTCCGCTGACCAGACTTTTGGCAATGCCGAAGCAGACCGCGAAAATCACCAGACCCACAGCGTCATCCAAAGCGACAATGGGCAGAAGCAGATCCGTCAGAGGGCCTCTGGCCTTATACTGACGCACCACCATCAAGGTGGCGGCGGGAGCGGTGGCGGTAGCGATCGCGCCAAGGGTGATGGCCTGCGCCATGGTCAGCTTATCGGGCATCAGGAAGTGGACCGCCAGCAGGGCAACATCTACGAATACGGTTGCCAGCAGAGCCTGAAATACACCGATGACCGTTGCCTGTCTGCCGATCTTCTTCAGATCCTCCAGACGGAACTCATTGCCGATAGAAAATGCAATAAAGCCCAGTGCCACTTCGGACACCAGAGACAACCGGGCAACAGCGTCGGCATTGGAAAAGCCCAGCCCCTCCAGACCGAACGCGCCCAGACAGTAAGGTCCGATCAGAACACCGGCCAATAGATAAGCCGTGACTGCGGGAAGCTTCCAGGGCTTCAGCACCCGGGTCATGAGCAGTCCCGCCAGAATGGCAATGGAAACAGAAAGTAAGGTTGACATAATATCATGCACCCCTTGTCTTTTTTTGCCCTCTTAGTATACTGCACCTCTGTCCAAAATACTGCCCAAATATTTGCGTTTTTCCCTATTTTTTCTTGTATAGTTTTGGAAGTTTACAGGAAAATCCAAGTTTTTTATTGACAGAGCCGACCTTTTCCGCTAAACTAAATTCACAGGGTCTGCGCGACTGACGGAATCGTGGGTCACCACAGGGGAACGCAGACTGATATTTGCCGACCGTCTGGGCAGCTTTATTGTGTGCAATGAAGCTGTCCTTATTTTTATGTTGAGGTGAGCGATATGGACATTTACAAACTGAACGATCTGGGCTCTTATCTTGCCGGCAACGAATACCCCGGACGGGGCATCATGCTGGGACAAAGCCCCAAGGGTGAAGCTGTTCTGGCCTATTTCATTATGGGTCGCAGTGAAAACAGCCGTAACCGCATCTTCACCGAAGAGGGCGCGGACGTGATGATCCATCCCTTTGACGTGGCCAAAGTGGAAGACCCCAGCCTCATTATCTACGCCCCCATCCGGGTGGTAGGTCAGGACATTATCGTCACCAACGGCGACCAGACCGATACCATCCGTGACCACCTGAAGGAAAACGGTAACTTCTACACCGCCCTGCAGACCCGCTGCTTTGAGCCCGACGGCCCCAACTGGACACCCCGCATCAGTGGTATCCTCCATCTGGGTCAGGAGACCTTTACCTATGAGGAAAGCATCCTGAAAAGCCGGGACGCTGAGGGTCAGGCCTGCAGCCGGTACTATTATACTTACGAAGCTCAGAAGGGTCTGGGTCACCTGATCCACACCTACGAGGAAAACGGCAATCCCATCCCCACCTTCCAGGGTGAGCCCCGGCGCATGGCTGTCCCCGCGGACATCGATGAGCTGACCGAAACCATCTGGAACAACCTCAACGAGGACAACAAGATCTCTCTGTATGTACGTTATGTAAACCCCGTCACCGGTGAAGCCAAGAGCCGGATGATCAACCGCCATCAGTAAGGAGATACGACATGAAAGAATTTGAACTGAAGTACGGCTGTAACCCCAACCAGAAGCCCGCCAAGATCTTTATGCATGACGGCTCTGACCTGCCCATTACCATTCTCAACGGTCGTCCCGGCTTCATCAACTTCCTCGACGCCTTCAACAGCTATCAGCTGGTCAAGGAACTGAAAATCGCCACCGGCATGACCTGCGCCACCTCCTTTAAGCACGTCAGCCCCACTTCCGCCGCGCTGGGTCGTCCTCTGTCCGATGATCTGAAAAAGGCCTGCTTTGTGGACGATGTAGAGGGTCTGGACGAGTCCCCTCTGGCCTGCGCCTATGCCCGCGCCCGTGGCACGGACCGGATGTCCTCCTTCGGCGACTGGGTCGCTCTCAGCGACATCTGCGACGCCACCACCGCCCGTCTGATCCAGCGTGAGGTCTCCGACGGCGTTATCGCCCCCGGCTACACCGAGGAAGCTCTGGCTATCCTCAAGACCAAGCGCAAGGGCAATTACAATGTGGTGCAGATTGATGAAAACTATGTCCCCGATGAGCAGGAGCTGAAGCAGGTCTACGGTGTCACCTTCCAGCAGGGTCGGAACAACTTCCGCATTGGCGAAGCTCTTCTGGAGAATGTGGTCACCGCCAACAAGACCCTGTCCCACGAGGACAAGCTGAACCTGCTGGTGGCGCTCATCACTTTGAAATACACCCAGTCCAACTCCGTGTGCTACGCCGCCGACGGTCAGGCCATCGGCGTGGGTGCAGGTCAGCAGTCCCGCATCCACTGCACCCGCCTTGCCGGCAACAAGGCTGACCTGTGGCATCTGCGCCAGCATCCCATGGTTCTGAACCTGCCCTTCCTGCCCACCGTTGGCCGTCCTGAGCGGGACAACGCCATTGATGTGTATCTGTCTGAGGATTACGAGGATGTGATCGGCGACGGCGCATGGCAGAAGCTGTTCTCCAGCCAGCCCAAGGCTTTCCCCCGGGCAGAACAGAGAGCCTATCTGGCCTCCCTCACCGGTGTGGCCATCGGCAGTGACGCTTTCTTCCCCTTCCCCGACAACATCGAGCGGGCAGCCAAGAGCGGTGTTTCCGTCATCGCCCAGCCCGGTGGCTCTGTCCGTGACGATCTGGTCATCGAAAGCTGTGATAAGTTCGGCATGGTCATGGCCTTTACGGGTATGCGCCTGTTCCACCACTAAACAAAACCAAAAGCAGACATCCGATTGGATGTCTGCTTTTTTCAGAACAATACGGAATTTTGGTATTTGGTTTCCAGGTTATTGTCTGCAAAAATATGGGAATCGTTGGAGAGCTGTAAGACCTTGGGGACGGTAAAGCCCTCCTCGGCGAATTGGATGACCGTGAGACCTGTATGCCCCATATCAAAATGGGTACAGAACTGAGGATAGGGGATCTCCAGCAGTTCACTCAAAAATGCCAGACCAAAGCCCTGATGGGCAAAGAGCGCGACACGGCGGGTATTGCGCTCCCGGGCAATAAAGCCGTTGCCCCGGCGGTCATAACCAAGTTCCCGCAAAAAGGCGTCCGTTTCCCTGCGGATCCGTTCCGCGCCGGCTTTGATGGTCGTATCCCGGAACATGGGGTGTTGACACCAATTGCGACCCAGACGGTACATTTCCTCAGAGTTGAGCATCTCAATATGCTCCGGGCTCTGAAAATACCACGTCCGTTTGCCGTCTTTGTTCACAACGGAGAAATCCCGCCAAGTCTTTATTTCGTGACACCAATCCAGAATCTGAATCTCAAGCCCCAAAAGCTCAGCGGTAGGTCTGGCAGTCAGCAGTGCCCGCTCAGAGCTGGAAGCGAAAACCGTATCCGGGTTACAGATCTTCATCCGCTCTGCCAGAGCAACCGCCTGCGCCATCCCCTGCTCGGTCAGGGAGTCCGGCTCATATACGGGATCGCCATGGCGAATGTAGAATAAGAGCATAGGGATACCTCCTTTGGGGGCAAACTCATTTCATACCACGCTTAGCTGTCTTAATAGACGCAATCAACTCGGCTATAGTTATAGCATATATTTGCACGAAGTGCAACATCGCTGGGCGCAAGCCCACATCCTTTGTGCAAAGCACAACACTGTTTGCACCGCAAGGTGCAAATTCATTTTGTGTCCGCAAGGGGACAATGATGTTTTCGCTTCGCAAAAATAATGTTGACCGCAAGCGGTCAAATGATGTTGTGTCCTGCGGACACAAACACA
>JAZSAW010000155.1:0-6349 GCA_045602105.1 Candidatus Avilachnospira sp. | reverse complement strand
GTCGGTTTCTGCCAGATCCGCGTACTGCAAAACGATTCGACCCTGTACCTGTTCGCGGGGAAGCCCCCACTGAAAGCGGTATAGCCCTGTTGCCCACAGACCTGCGTTTGCCAGACGGCTTTCCAGATCTCTGTCCTCCAGTTTGGTGTTCAGGCGCAGAAGCAGATGCAGTCCCGCCTCATGGCCCTGCACAGCCATGGCAGAGGCTTTGGGGCTTTGGCGCAACAGGGAGAGAAACTGATCCCGCAGAAGCCGGTAATGGCGCTTCATACGGCTGACGTGCTTTTCAAAATAGCCCTCATCCAGAAACCGGGCAAGGGTCAACTGTTCAAAACTGGGGACGGTACAACTGTAAAAGCCCAGAGCCTCCCGATAGCGGGACATCAGGGCAGGAGGCAAAATCATGTAGCTGATTCGCAGCGCCGGGGTGATGGTGCGGGAAAAGGTGTTCAGGTAGATGACCCGCCCGATGGTGTCCATGCTGTACATAGTCGGCACAGGACGGCGGTCAAAGCGGAACTCGGAATCGTAGTCGTCCTCAATAAGCCAGTGGTCGGGGCTCTCCGCCACCCATGCCATAAGTTGCTGCCGGCGGGTGATGGGCATGACGATGCCTGTGGGATACTGATGACCCGGAGACAGGTGCAGGATCTTTGCTTTGGTGCGGGACAAGGCAGTGGCGGAAACGCCCTGCTCATCCAGAGGAACAGGCTGACAGCTTACACCGTTGGCCTCATAGACCTGACGGATCTTCGGATAGCCGGGACTTTCCAGACCGTAGACCTTGTCCCGACCGAGAAGCTGTAATAATATAGTATACAGATATTCCGCGCCTGCACCGATGATGATGCTCTCCGGGGAGACCTCCATGCCCCGACTGCGCCGAAGCAATCCGGCGATGGCGTGACGGAGGGCAGGCAGACCGTTGTTGGGGGATTTTTGCAAAAGCAGATCCCGCTGTTCCAGCAAAACGCCCCGCATAAGCCGTGCCCAGACGGAAAAGGGGAAATGCTCTGCGGAAACCGCGGGGGGAAGCACTTGTTCCGATACTTCCTGCACAGGTGCAGGCGGACAGAAAGCAGGCAGGGCTTCCAGGGTTTCGGCGTAGTAGCCGGAGCGGGGACAGGACCGGACATAGCCCTCTGTGACCAGATGGTCGTAGGCGGTCTCCACGGTGACCCGGCTGATGTTCAGATGCTCCGCAAGCGCTCGTTTGGAAGGGAGCTTTTCCCCGCCGGCAATGTCCCCGGAGAGGATGTCGGCCTTTATGGCGCGGTAAAGCTGTTCGTACAGGGGCGTTTTGTCTCCGGGGTTTAAGTCGTAGGTCCGCAAGAAACCACCTTCTTTCTTATTTTGTAGTATAGCCAAAATGGAAATAAAGGTCAACCGGGGAGAAAACGAAATTATTTCTTGACAAAATATGGGCTTTCCCCTATAATAATTTAGCCTGTCCAAACAGGCAGAACGATCCTTGCCACCGGCGAGACCGGTGGCCATACGTCCAAAAGGAGGTGCAACGAAATGGCAAAGATTTCCGGCAAGTATGAGGTGCTGTATATCATCGACCCCGCTCAGGGCGAAGAAGGTATTGCGGCTCTCGTGGAAAAATTCAAGGCACTCGTTGAAGCAAATGGTACTCTGACCAGCATCGACGAGTGGGGCAAGCGCCGCATGGCTTACCCCATCAACGACCTGGTGGAGGGTCACTATGTCCTGATGACCATGGACACCAAGCCCGAGTTCCCCGCTGAGCTCGACCGTGTGTTCAAGATCACTGAAGGCATCCTGCGCTCTCTGATCACCGATGTGGAAGAGTAAGGAGGCGAGTTCATGCTGAACCATATCGTTCTCATGGGCCGTCTTACCCGCGATCCGGAGCTTCGGCGCACCGGTAGCGGTATTCCCGTGGCGACTTTCAGTCTGGCCGTGGATCGGGACTTCAGTTCCAACCGCGAGACCGGCGAAAGAGAAACGGATTTTATCGACATCGTGGCATGGAGAGCTACTGCGGAGTTCGTCTCCAAGTACTTCACCAAGGGTCGCATGGCGGTAGTGTCCGGACGCCTGCAGATTCGGAACTGGAACGACAAAGACGGCAATAAGCGTCGCTCCGCTGAAGTGATCGCAGATAATGTGTACTTCGGCGACAGCAAGCGCGACGGTGTCGCCCCCGGTGGGTTTGACCAGAGCTACGGTCAGACCTATGCCCAGCCGGCTTATGGCCAGCAGCCCGCACCCTCTCCGGTGCCCGCTTCTGACTTCGCCATGCTGGAAGATGATGACTCCGAACTTCCGTTCTGAGTCTGCGTTCAACGAAATTTTTTCACGATCACTCAAGTAAGGAGGAGACCTCAATGGCTAACGATAGAATGCGTCCTCGTAAGCGCAAGAAGGTATGTAACTTCTGCGTGGATAAGGCCGAGCACATCGACTATAAGGATACTGCCAAGCTGCGTCGTTACCTGTCCGAGCGTGGCAAGATTCTGCCCCGCCGTACTACCGGTACCTGCGCTGCCCATCAGCGTCAGCTGACCGTCGCCATCAAGCGCGCACGGCACATCGCCCTGCTGCCCTATGTGGCCGACTAAGAAACAGACAAAAGCACCGAGCTTCGCTCGTTGCTTTTTGTTTTTCAACCAGACGCACCAAAGCCCCGGAGGGGGGACTCCGGGGCTTCGGTGAAAGAAAAGAGAGGGAGAAAAAATGGAAGTGGTGTTTCCATGGTTATCATACAGCTTTTTTGTTTGGCAGTTGTGAACGAAAGAGAAAAGAATCGTGAATAAAAATTTAAGAAATTGAAAACAAGGGGACTTTTTACAAAAAATTCACCGAAACCGCTGGAAATAGAGTATAATAAAGCAAAACACAAGGGAGGGCTGGATATGGCCAAGTCTGTTTTGATCGTGGAGGATGACCGGAATATTGCGGAGCTTCTGCGCTTATATCTGGAAAAAGAAGGCTATGTGGCGGCCATTGCCCCCGATGGCGGAGCGGGTGTGGAGATGTTCCGCAAGCTCCAGCCGGAGCTGGTCTTGCTGGATGTGATGCTCCCTGTGCTGGATGGCTGGGGCGTACTGCGTACCATCCGTCAGGAGTCCCAAACCCCAGTGATCATGCTTACCGCCAAGGGTGAGTTGGATGACAAGGTGGCAGGACTGAAAATGGGCGCGGACGATTATATCACCAAGCCCTTTGAGATGAAAGAGGTGCTTGCCCGGATGGAAGCGGTCTTGCGCCGTGGCAGTCCGGAGCCGGACAGAGATACCGCCAAACGCCTGACCTTTGACCGTCTGGTGGTGGATCTGGATGCCTTTGAACTGGTGGTGGACGGCAAAAAGGTGGACACGCCTCCCAAGGAAATGGAGCTTTTGTACCATCTGGCATCGTCCCCCAACCGGGTCTATACCAGAAATCAGCTTCTGGACGAGGTCTGGGGCTTTGATTACTTTGGCGACAGCCGCACCGTTGATGTCCATATCAAACGCCTGCGGGAAAAGCTGGAGGGCGTTTCGGAGCAGTGGTCCTTAAAGACCGTCTGGGGCGTAGGCTATAAATTCGAGGTACTTTGACCATGAAAACCACCTTCAGTCGCCTGTTTTCCCTGTTTGCGGCGCTGATTTTTCTGTGTTTACTGCTTTTGGGACTGGTTTTTCGGGCGATGTTTCGGGACTATCTGCGGGAAGATGCCCGCCAGAGCCTCCACAGTAACGCCGTAACATTGGTGGATCTGGCCACCGCCTATGAAGCCACAGGAGAGGGTCATGCCCGCTGGGGCGATTTCCATATTGCCATGACTTCTTCGGCACGGATGGCGGGAACGGATGTGCTGTTTTGCGATGTAGACGGACAGGTGCTGTTGTGCAGCTGCGGGGAATTTGACTGCCGGCACAGCGGACAAACCATGGAAACTGCCCTGATGCAGGAGATTCTCGCGGAAGACGAATATTTTGGCGAAGGCAATTTGGCGGGACTGTATGAAACGCCCCAGTTTCTGGTGGGTATGTCCGTGCCTGCTCAGCTTACGGAGCAAACCGTAGGCGTGCTGATTTTGGTGGCGTCTCAGGCGGAAATTTCCGGCCTGCTCACCCAGGCGACCATTTTGCTGATCTATGTGGCCATTCTGGGCTTGGCAGTGGCTCTGGTCGCCAGTTACCTGCTCAGTCGCAGGCAGACCCTGAGTATCCGCAACGTAGCCGATGCGGCCAACCGCTTTGGCCGGGGCGAGCTGGATGCCCGGGTGACCGTGGGCGGACGGAACTCTGTGGAGGAGGACGAGCTGGCTGTGGCCTTTAACGCCATGGCGGAGAGCCTTGCCCAGTCGGAGAAAAAGCGGCAGGAATTTGTGGCCAATGTCTCCCATGAACTGAAAACCCCCATGACCACCATCTCCGGCTTCGTGGACGGGATGCTGGATGGGACGATCCCCACCCAAAAGCACCCCCAGTATATGCAACTGGTCTCCGATGAAGTGCGCCGGCTGTCCCGGCTGGTACGCAGTATGCTGGAGGTAGCCCGCCTGCAATCTCAGGAGGTTGCGGAGGAAAAGAAGAGGCGTTTTGACCTGTGCGAATCTATCGGTCAGGTGCTCATTTCCTTTGAACGGCGGGTCGTGGCCAAGGATATTTATATGGATGTGGAACTGCCGGACCGCAGTGTGTGGACAAAGGCAGACCCGGACGGCATTACCCAGGTGCTGTATAATCTGGTGGACAATGCCGTAAAATTCTGTGACCGGAAAGGTCGTCTGCTGATTCGCCTGACGGTGGAGGGAAGTAAGGCAAAGGTGACGGTGCAGAATACCGGCGAGACCGTACCGCCCGAGGAGCTTCCTCTGCTCTTTGACCGCTTCCATAAGGCGGACAAGAGCCGTTCTGCCGACCGGGAGGGCGTGGGTCTTGGCCTGTATATCGTCAAGACCGTCCTCAACAGCCATGGCGAGGACATTAGCGTCACCAGTCAAAATGGCGTTACGACCTTTATCTTTACCCTGCCTGTGGTGCGCTGACCACAGAATCGAGGTGTAGACTATGGAAAACAATGAGCGGGATTACCGACCGCAGGAAGAATATTACCGCTACCCCTATGAGCCACCCAAAAAGAAGCGGACAGGCTTGCTCGTGGTCCTTGTGCTTCTGGCTGTGGTGGCCGGCGCAGTATCTTGGGTGATCAATGTTCTGGGTGTGCAGGTGCAGTTTCACCCACAGGGAGCAACGGTGACCATCGGCGAGGTTTCTGCCCCGCAACAGGAAGATGCACTCCAGACCGTGGAGGAACTGCCGGAAGCGCCTGCCAAAGCCCCGATTTCCCAGACCCAATTGCAATTGGAGCAGTCCAGGGAAAGCGTGGAGCACCGTCCGGCGTCTGTGGCCGATGCGCTGAGCTTGCAGGAGATCTATGAAAAAGTCGCTCCCAGTGTGGCGTCTATTTCCTGTGTCAGCCAGACCGGGAGCAGTACGGGTACCGGCATCGTCATGTCCCCGGACGGCTATGTCATCACCAATTATCATGTGATCAAAAATGCCCAGCAGATCTATGTCCTGCTGGCGGACAACAGCCAATATGTGGCAACAGTCTGCGGAGGGGACGAGACTACAGATATTGCCGTGCTGAAAATTGAGGCGCAGGATCTGCCTGAGGCGGAGTTCGGCGATTCCGATGCCCTGCGGGTAGGCGATTCGGTGGTGGCCATCGGTGACCCTCTGGGGACGGAGCTTCGGGGCTCCATGACCGATGGAATCGTGTCTGCCATCAACCGGGATCTCAACCTGTCCGGACGGCAGATGACCCTGATTCAGACCAATGCCGCCCTGAATTCCGGCAATTCCGGCGGACCGCTCATCAACTGCTATGGGCAGGTCATCGGCATCAATACCATGAAAATGAGCAATTTTTCTTCCACTTCCGCCACAGTGGAGGGTCTGGGCTTCGCCATTCCCATCACGGCGGCCAAACCCATTATTGATGAGCTGATCGCCCAAGGCTATGTGTCCGGCCGTCCTGCCATCGGGATTCAGGGGCAGACCCTGGATCTGCGGACGCAGTTCTTCTATCATCTGCCCAGTGGCGTCATCATCACCGGAATCGTGGAAGACTCCGATGCCCATGAGAGCGGACTGCGTGCCGACGATGTGATCGTGGGGGTTGACGGCTTGAACATCGGCTCACTGGAGGATCTGGTGGCAGCCAAAAATGAACGGCTGGCGGGAGAGACCGTGACCCTGACCATCTACCGCGCCGGCGGGTATTATAAAGTGGATGTGACCTTGATGGATCAAATCCGCCCGGACATTTATTGACCCTCTGGGAGAGGGCGAAAAATGCACAATGCAAAATGGATAATGCACAATTG
>JAZSAW010000154.1:0-3568 GCA_045602105.1 Candidatus Avilachnospira sp. | reverse complement strand
GCCGTTGCTTCGGGACGTTTGTTTTACTTGGAATTACGGCGGCGGCGAGCCATTTTGCGTTTCTTCTGCACCCGCAGGGTGACAGTTACGGCAACGGCAGCCAAAATCAGCACCAATGCGCCGATGAGATAGCCGGTTGTGGTATTGCCGGAGGTCTTGACGGAGAGCCAAAGTCTGTCCATCAGCTGATTGGTGGCGGTATCCAGAGCGCTGAAGCTTTCGGAAACTGCCAGCGTTTCGGCAGAGGGATAGGCAATGTCACTACCTGCGACTTCCGGGTCCATAAATTCCTTGGCGGCGGAAATAGGGGCGGAATAGCCCAGATATTCCAGATTCTGTCCGCAGATCTCCGGCTGGCACAGGAAGTTGATAAAGGCTTCCGCGCCGGCCTTGTTGCCACAGCCCTTGGGAATACAGGCACCATCAATGAAGATATTGAAGCCTTCCTCCGGGAAATAGAAGCCCAGATCGGCGTTATCCTCCAGCATATACAGGTAATCGCCGGCATAGTAGGGAGCGATCCACGCTTCCTCACGGGTCATCTTGGCAAAGATCTGATCCATGACATAGCCCTGCAAAAGGGGCTTTTGCTCTGCCAACAGGTCAGCGCACTGCTGGAGGGCGTCCGGATCCTGGGTGTTCAGACTGTAGCCCAGCCGGGCTTCGGCAATGGCGAAGGCATCCCGGCAGTTGTCGAACATAAGAATCTTGCCGGTATACTTTTCGTTCCACAGCAGATCCCAGCTTCCCAAGTCGGCTTCATCTACATATTTTTTGTTGTAGATCACGCCCACAGTGCCCCAGGTATAGGGGACGGAATACTTGTTCTCCGGGTCATAGGCCTGATTTTTGAAGCTTTCGTCCACATTGGCGTAGTTGGGGATATTGGCAAAATCCAGCTCCTCCAGCATATTTTCCTCGATCAGGCGACCAATCATATAGTCGGAGGGAATAATGACGTCATAGGTAGAGCCACCGGCCTTGAGCTTGGTATACATACTCTCATTGCTGTCAAAGGTCAGGTAGTTGACCTTGATGCCGGTCTGGGCTTCGAATTCGGCGATCACATCCAGATAGCCGTCAGAGCCGTCGGAAATATACTGACCCCAGTTATATACGGTGATCTCATTTTCGTCGGCAGAAACGGGCAGGCAAAGGCAGGTGATGACCAGAATCAAGGTCATGACCAGAGGAAAGAATCTTTTCATGCACGAATTCCTCTCTTTCTCATTTTGCGGTTGTCATCTCTGGATTGCATGAGATTCATCACCGCCATCAGCACCAGAATGGTCAGGAACATCAGGGTGAACAGAGCATAGATCTTGGGATGGATGGGCTTTTTGATATAGTTGTAGATCTCCACAGGCAGGGTGATAAAGCTGGAGCCTGTGACAAAATAGCTGATGACGAAATCATCCAGACTCATGGTAAAGGCCATCATAAAGCCCGATACCACGCCGGGCATAATGTCCGGCAGGGTGACCTTGAAAAAGGTCTGCAGAGGGGTACAGCCCAGATCAAGGGCGGCATCCTCCAGTTCCGGATCCATCTGTGCCAGCTTGGGCAGAACAGATAAGATCACGTAGGGCAGATTAAAGGTGATATGGGCGATCAGAAGCGTCCAGAAGCCCAGAATGTTATTCTGTTTCAGCACTGTTCCCACAAAGGCAAAAAGCAGAGCCAGTGATACACCGGTGACGATGTCCGGATTGGTCATGGGAATATTGGTCAGGGTCATCACGGCTTTGCGAAGCCGGCCTTTGGCATTGCGCAGACCAACAGCAGCCATAGTGCCCAGAACGGTAGCCACCAGACTGGAAATCACGGCGATGACGGCGGAATTGCCAACCAGAGCCAGAAGCCCCCGATCCCGGAACAGCTCGGCGTACTGGTGAAAGGTGAAGCCCTTGAACACGGCAATATCGTTGCCGGTGTTAAAGGAGGCTACCGCCAGAACGATCATGGGGATATACAGAAACAGGAAGATCAGGGCAGTGAAGAAACGGTTGAAGGTTTTCACGGCGTGACCACCCCCGTTTCGTCCTCATCGGTAAACTTGTTCATAAAGCCGATGCAGATGAAGATCATGACCATCATCACCAGACTCAGTGCCGCGCCAAGATTGGGGTTGTAAGCGGTCTTGAACTGGGATTCGATGACGTCACCGATCATGGTCGTGCCGGTACTGCCCAGACGCTGGGAGATATAGAAGGTGGACACGGCGGGGACAAAGACCATGGTCACGCCGGAGATGATGCCCGGAACGGACAGGGGCAGGATGACCCGGGTAAAGACCTGACGGCTGTCACAGCCCAGATCCTGCGCGGCCTCCACCAGACGGCGGTCGATCTTCATGATGATGGTATACAGTGGGGAGATCATATAGGGCAGGTAGTTGTAGACCATGCCCAGAATCACCGCACCATTGTTGCGAATCAGGGGAAGGGGTTTCAGACCCAATGTGGTGATAAACCGGTTGATGATGCCCGTATCCTCCAGCATGGCCACCCACGCCAACGTGCGCAGAAGGAAGCTCATGCACATGGGAAGCATGACCAGCATAGAGAGCATCCGCTGCTTTTTGGAATTTGCCTGGGCGATGGTATAGGCCACGGGATAGCCCAGAATCAGGCAAATCACCGCAGAGGCCAGTGCCAAAAAGACAGAACGCAGGAAAATGGGCAGATATGCCCCCAGATTGCTTAAGTTTGCCAGGGTAAACTGCCCGGTGATGGAGTCGGTAAAGGTGTAGTAGACCACCACACCCAGAGGGATGAGCGTAAAGATCGTCATCCAGGCCACATAGGGCGCAAGCACACGCTTACTCTTCATCGCCGGTCTCCTCCGCGATCTCGTCATATTCGGCGCTGTAGGAGCTGTAGTCGCCAAACAGACCGGAGTACTGGCTCTTCTTCATAACATGGATGTCCTCAGGATTCAGGCGAATACCCACACGCTGACCCACAGGCTGATAGTCTGTGGTCTGGATAAGCCACTTGAAGCCCTTGAAATCCACGATAATATCATACTGCATACCCTTGAAGGTAATGCTGGTCACTGTGCCCATCAGGTGTGCCTGAGCAGGCTCGACAAAGTCGATGTCCTCCGGGCGGATGACCACGTCAACAGGCTCTTTGGGCGCAAAGCCCTTGTCCAGACACTGGAACTTCCGTCCAAAGAACTCCACGCAGTAGTCCTCGATCATCACGCCGTCGAGAATATTACTTTCTCCGATAAAGTCGGCAACAAAAGCATTTTTGGGCTCATTGTAAATGTCCTCGGGACGGCCGATCTGCTGGATGTGACCCTTATCCATGACCACGATGGTGTCAGACATGGAGAGAGCTTCTTCCTGATCGTGGGTGACGTAGATGAAAGTGATCCCCATTGCCTGCTGGATCCGTTTGAGTTCGATCTGCATATCCTTGCGCAGTTTCAGATCCAGAGCGCCCAGAGGCTCATCCAGAAGCAAAACCTTGGGTCGGTTGACCAGCGCGCGGGCAATTGCCACCCGCTGCTGCTGACCGCCGGAGAGCTGAGTGACCTTGCGATTTTCAAAGCCCCGAAG
>JAZSAW010000153.1:0-3736 GCA_045602105.1 Candidatus Avilachnospira sp. | reverse complement strand
TGCCCATACGGGCCATGGTCACGGAAAAGAGATTCACCGACCCGCCGTAGATATTGGTCAGGGAGACGAAGTTCTGCCCGGCAGAGCAGATATTGAACACCGCAAGGAAGGTAGCCGCCTGACCGGCGGAGGTCAGCATTGCGCCTACACCGCCTTCCATGTCTGCGATCTTGGTCTCCACCGCAGCCAAAGTGGGGTTGGAGATCCGGCTGTACATATGACCCTCGGCCTCCAGATCAAAGAGCTTGCTCAGAGCGTCGCCGTCGTCATACTGATAGGTGGTGCTTTGATAAATGGGCAGAGTCCGGGGCTGACCGTTGCCGGGGACATAGCCGGATTGGATGCATTTGGTTTCCTGTTTCATTGCACATTCCTCCTGAACAGATCTAGTGACCCAGCAGATAGCTGATGCCAAGGAGCAGATACATAGGGCCGAAGCAATAGGCCATGAACATCTCCCGATGAGGGACTTTTTCCGCGAAGCAGTCCGTCAGCAGGAGAATCTCGGAAAAATAGGCCAGTGTGCCGAGAAAATAGGCCACCGCCTTGATGATGCTTCTGCCGGGCAGATGAAACAGGGACAGAGCAAAAAGCCCGGCGGCCAGAGCTACGGCAATATTGCGAAACACCAAAATCCAGTGTTCCAGTCGCTTGTGGTGGCTGTGGGAGATGAGTTCTTCTTCAGAAAGTCCCTCCACCATATCGTGGAGCAGGTCTTCCATAAGATGGTGCGGATGGTCAGACATGGCACAGCCCTCCTGTTTGATTTGGTTTATCATAGCAGATTTTTGGCCTTTTGCCTAGGGGCGCAGTATAGAAAAATCCCGCAAAACAAACAATATTGCCGAGGTGATAGGATGAAACACAGAGAAAATGACCCCGCTGTCCACGAATTGCGGGACAGACCTGTCCCGCCGGTCAAGGGCGCGATCATCGACCGGCAGGATATACGCTCCCATCCGGAGCGCACCAACGCCCGTACTGCGCCGTCTCATGATGTGTCTTTCGATCCGGAAAACTGGATGTGACAAAAATCGCCACAGGGGCATAGGATGTTGCGGAGATATTCATCTCCGCAACATTTTTTTGGAGGAATGACCCATGGCCTGCAATTCCTGCAATGCTTACAATTCCTACAACAGCTGTGACAACTACGGCAGTGTGTACAGTACCTCCGGTTACCTGCGGTTTCCGGATTTTGTGGCAAATTCCTGCTGCAACCCCTGCTGCTCGGCCGTCAGTGGCGTAAGCGATGACGATTACTGTGTCAACCGCATCAATGCCGGTGGTTGCGTTGCCAACACCGGCTGTGGCTGCAATAACAATTGTGGCTGTCAGAACAACTGCGGTTGCCAGAACCACTGTGGCTGCCAGAACAACACCTGTGGCTGCCAGAACAACACCTGCGGCTGCCAGAACAACACCTGCGGTTGCCAGAATAACACCTGTGGCTGTCAGAACAACAACTGCGGTTGCCAGAACAACTGCGGCTGCAGCCGTTGCGGATAAATCCGCCGGGCGGGAGCTTCCCGCCCATACATCCTACACGTTGATAAAAAGCCTCTTCCTCCAAACACAAAACCCGAAGAAGGTCGTTTTGACCTTCTCCGGGTTTTTTTGTTATGCGTTTTCTTCCCAAATCAGTTCATAGCCATCGGCTGTCTGCCGGTAGACTGCTTCCGTGTCTTCATCCAGATGCTCCAGAGCGGGGTCGGAGGCGGTATAATACACGCAAGTCCCGCAGGAGGAGCTGAGCTGGCGGGGCACAGGGGACATCCGGGCGTCCAGACCCATGCCGGTCAGTGTCCGGCAGGTGAGCATGGCGCTGAGATGGGTATGGAATGTGGCGATATAGGAATTCATTTTTTCAAAGTCAGACGGAAGTCCTCGCCGTCGGCTTCACTGGTCACGGTGTAGCCCTGATTGGTGGCAAAGCGGGTGACGTTTTCCAGAGAGCACTGATTATCCACCAGCACCTCCAACGTATCGGGCGCGTCGGCCTTGACGGCCTTCTGCACCATGATGACCGGCATGGGGCAGGAATATCCTCTTGCGTCTACCATAATTAGTTCTCCTTTCTGGTGTTCAGGCAGGAAACCAGCAAAACGACAACAAAGCCGATGCCCACGGCGATCTTACCGTTGAGGGTAGGGCCGTTGGCGGAGGATGCCAGTCCGAAGTTGTGGCAGAAGGCCGCGCCGGCCATCATGCCCAGAACGGTCACGGCGGAGTCGGAGTTGCCCTCACCGGTGAGGATGAGCTGGCGCAGGGGACAGCCACCCAGCAGGATAGAGCCCCAGCCCACCAGAGCCATGCCAAGGAAGTTCCACAGACCGTCGGTATGTGCCACAGCCTGCTCGGCAAAACCGGGACTAAACTTATTGAGAATCAGGTTGCCCACCAGAACAGTCAGGAAAATGGCCACAAAGCCGGAGACCAGATTGAAGTCCTTGAACATCATCACGTCCCGGATACCGCCGGCCATGCACAGACGGCTTCTCTGGCACAGAGCGCCCACCACACCGCCACAGATCAGGGCGATGATCCAGGGGGCGAACTTGGAGCCGGGGCCTTCGGTGCTGAGCTTAAACAAAGAGGGCACAAGCAAAAACAGAATGAACAGACCTGCAAGTACGATGGGCAGGACATAGCCCTCCAGCCCGGTCTGCCGATAGGCGCGCTTCAGGGAGAAGCCCTTTTTCAGGAACACTACGCCAACGGCGATACCGGCGATAAAGCCTACCAGACCGACCAGCGCGTTCCAGTCACCGCCACCCAGACGCAGAACCATGCGCAGAGGACAGCCAAGGAACATCAGTGCGCCGATCATCACGAACATACCCAGCAGAAAACGCAGGGCGGGAGCACTACCGCCTTTGGCCTGGAACTCCTTGGTGGACAGAGCCAGCACCATAGCGCCGAGAATCAGACCCACGATCTCCGGACGGAAGTACTGCACCACATCGGCACTGTGCAGACCCAGCGTACCCGCAATATCCCGCAAAAAGCAGGCGATGCAGAAGCCCATGTTGCCGGGATTGCCCAGATGAGCCAGAAGCACCGCGGAAATGCCCAGAATCACACCGGTGATGATGACCCAGGGGTTCAGTTTCTTTGTCATAGTATTCCTCCTTATCTTTTCAAAGAATAACGCTACCAACAGTATAGCAGAGTTGTCCCCTTAATTGCAAGAGCTTGGAAAAAATAAAGGCAAAGGTAAAGAAAGCCGTTGCAGTTCCGGCAGAAAGAAGTTATAATACAAACAGAAACCAAGAAAACCAAAGAATTTACATACAGGAGTGAGTACTATGAGCGTCGATATGACCAAGTGGCAGGAACTTGCCAAGCAGAACATCCATAACCGTCCCGCAGGGGAAGGCCGTCTGGCCGGTAAGATCACCATCGTGACCGGTGCTGCGCAGGGCTTCGGCAAGGGTATTGCCGAGGAACTGTACAAGCAGGGAGCGACCATCATCATCGCCGATATGAATCAGGAACTGGCTCAGACTGTCGCCGCCGAAATGGGCGAGCGTGCCTGTGCCATCGCCGTCAATGTGTCCGACGAGGACTCTGTCGCCAGTCTGGTTGCCCAGACTGTGGAGAGATTTGGCGGTCTGGACCTGATGGTCGCCAACGCCGGCGTTGTCCGTTCCGGCCCTATCGCCCAGATGGAAAAGAAGGATTTCGACTTCGTCACCGCCATCAACTATACCGGTCTGTTCCTGACCTGCAAGTA
>JAZSAW010000152.1:0-12511 GCA_045602105.1 Candidatus Avilachnospira sp. | reverse complement strand
ACTAAAAGGAAAACCACCAGTCCTGTTTAGAACAGAACTGGTGGCATAAGGAATTTTGTGTCTACTAACTATTGACTACTTCACTGTGTATTACAGGTCGGGGCATTCTCTATTCCTCATTCAGAATAAATTCTGATTTTTTCCGTTTCCGTTTTTCCCGGAGCTTCTGGAAAAACTCCTGCAAGAGAGCAAGGCAGTCCTCCTCCAGCAGACCGGACTCCACCTCAGGACGGTGATTAAAGGGCATGGCAAAGAGATCTGTCACCGATCCACAAGCCCCGAAGCGCACGTCCTGCGCGCCGTAGACTACTCTGGGGATTCGGGCATTGATGATCGCCCCTGCGCACATGGGGCAGGGCTCAAGGGTCACATAGAGGGTGCATTGCCACAACCGCCATCCGCCTAAGGTACGGCAGGCATCGGCAATTGCTTCGATCTCCGCGTGCGCCAGAGCGTTTTTGCCCATCTCCCGGCGGTTTCTGCCCCGCCCGACGATTTTGTCGCCAAGGGTAATGACACAGCCCACAGGGACTTCACCCTCCTGCGCCGATTCCTTCGCCAAAGCAAGCGCTTTCCGCATCATCTGTTCGTCCATGTCCATCCCCCCTTTTTTCTTTATTGTAGCATAAGACGAGGTCGCTGTCCACAGACAGCGACCCTTGCCTTTTATTCACTGCAAACCTGCACAAGTACGTCCAGAGCTTTTTCCAGCTGTTCCATGGGGATATTCAGGGCAGGAAGCAGACGCACCTTACCGTGGGCACTGAGCACCAGAACGCCCCGCTCCATGCATCCTGCAATAACATCTCCCGCGGGCTTTTCCGTCTGCACGCCCAGCATCAGACCCAGGCCGGTCACGCTGACGATGCCCGGCTTGCCGGTGAGAGTATCTACGATCAGCTTGGAGCGCTCCTCCACGCCCTTGAGGGTCTGCTCATCCAGACGGCTCAGAGTATACAGCGCACCGGCACAGCAAACGGGATTTCCGCCAAAGGTCGAGCCATGGTCGCCGTAGGACAGGACATTTTCTACTTTTTCGCTGAGCATAGTCGCACCCAGAGGCAGTCCCGCGCACAGACCCTTGGCCGTGGACACCACATCGGGCTGGACGCCATAGTGCATATAGCCGTAGAGCTTACCGCTTCTGCCGTTGCCGATCTGCACTTCATCGCAGATCAGGAGAATATCCTGCTCCTGACAGAGCTTGGCTACTCCCTGCACGAACTCCTTGGTCAGAGGATTGACTCCGCCCTCGCCCTGCACCATTTCCATCATAATGGCGGCCACCTTATTTCCCGCCACCTTGGCCTGCACATCGGCCAGATCGTTGGCTGTGGCATGGACAAAGCCGGGAGTCAGGGGCTGGAACAGCTCGTGGAAGCAGTCCTGTCCCGTTGCCGCCAGTGTGGTCAGGGTACGGCCGTGGAAAGAGTTGACCAAAGTCACGATGGTGCTGTATTCTGTGCCCTTTTTCTCCATGGCGTACTTTCTGGCTACCTTGATGGCACATTCATTGGCCTCTGCGCCGGAATTGGAGAAGAACACCTTTTTCATGCCGGTACGGGTGCAAAGCTCTTGTGCCAGCTTGGCGCAGGGCTCGGTATAATACAGGTTGGAGGTATGCTGGAGCTTACCCATCTGGGCGATGACCGCCTTCTGCCAGCCCTCATCGGCCAGACCGAAGGTATTGACGGCGATTCCCGTCCCCAGATCGATATATTCCTTTCCCTGCTCGTCCCACACCAGAGAGCCCTTGCCCTCAGTCAGTTCCAGCGGGAAACGCTTATATGTATTGGCCACATAGGTCTGGTCTAAGGTCTTGGTATCCATATTGTTTCCTCCAGTCAGTTTGTCGCAAACTTGTCCGGCACGACCATAGTGCCTGCGCCCTCATCGGTAAGCAATTCCATAAGCACAGCGTGGGGCACACGGCCATCGAGAATGGTCACTTTTTTTACGCCATAACGAATGGCGTCCATACAGCACTCCACCTTGGGAATCATACCGCCGGAGATCACGCCGGTGTCAAAGAGGTTTTTGGCATCCTGCAGGTCGATGCAGGGAATAAGGGAATCCGGGTCTTTGGGATCCATCATAATGCCGGTGATGTCCGTCATGGTGACCAGACGTTCGGCCTTCAGAGCGCCGGCAATGTGTGCGGCCGCCGTGTCGGCGTTGATATTGAAGGTGTCCCCCTGCATATCACAGCCCACGGTGGACACTACGGGGATATAGTCCTTTTCCAGCAGATCCAGCACAGGCTGGACATTGACCTCGGTGATCTCACCTACAAAGCCCAACCGTTCATCCTTGACCTTACACTGAATCATATGACCGTCAATACCGCTGATGCCCATGGCCTTGCCACCCTTGGATTCCAGAAGCTTGACCAGAGTTTTATTGATCTTTCCGGCCAAAACCATCTGCACCACATCCACAGTTTCCCGATCCGTGACCCGCAGTCCGTCCACAAACTGTGCCTGCTTGCCGATCTGCTTCAGGGTGTCGGTGATCTCCGGGCCACCGCCGTGGACCAGCACCACCTTTACGCCCACCAGATGAAGCAGGACAAGATCCTCCATGACCTGCTGTTTCAGATCTTCGTTGATCATGGCGTTGCCACCGTATTTGATGACAATGACTTTGCCGGTATATTTGCGGATATAAGGCAGGGCTTCCACCAGAATTTCCGCCCGATGCAAATTGGACACGTTCATGCTTTTCCACTCCCCTTTAGGTTCTGTAGTCGCCGTTGATCTTCACATAGTCATAGGTCAGGTCACAGCCCCAGGCTGTGGCTTTTCCATCGCCGTCATTGAGGGCAACCAGAATATCGATCTGGCTTTCCAGCAGAATTTCCTTGGCCAGTTCCTCAGAGAAATCCACACCCGCGCCGTCCTTGCAGACCAGAATTTTTCCCTTGGGGGAAGAGAACTCCACATCCACCTTGGTAACATCCACATCCGCACCGGAATAGCCGATGGCGCAGAGGATACGACCCCAGTTGGCGTCCGCGCCAAACATGGCAGCCTTGGTCAAAGACGAGCAGATAATGCTCTTTGCCACAGTCTTGGCGATGGCTTCATCCTTTGCTCCGCTGACCTGACATTCCAGAAGCTTGGTCGCGCCCTCGCCGTCACCGGCGATGCAGCGGCACAGATACACGGTCACCGTGTTCAGGGCTTTCATAAAGGCGTCAAAGCCCGCTCCCTCGGCGGAGATTTCCTTGTTGCCTGCCAGACCGTTGGCCAGAACAGTCACCATATCGTTGGTGGAGGTGTCGCCATCCACAGACACCATATTAAAGGTATCCTGAATATCACTTTGCAGTGCCTTTTGGAGCATAGCCGGAGAAATGGCGCAGTCCGTGGTGATAAACACCAGCATGGTGGCCATATTGGGGTGAATCATGCCCGAGCCCTTGGCGATACCGCCGATCTTACAGGTCACACCGTCCACCTCAAAGGTCACGGCGATCTCTTTTTTCTTGGTATCCGTGGTCATAATGGCCTCGGCAGCCAGATCGCTGTGATCGCCCAGACCCTTGACCAGCTCCGGGATGCCCTGCTTGATGGGAGTCACATCCAGCTTCTGACCGATGACGCCGGTGGAAGCGATGACCACATCCGTGGGAGCGATGTCCAGCTCCCCGGCTACCATAGCGCACATGGTCTGGGCTACCTCCACGCCGTCTGCGTTGCAGGTATTGGCATTTCCGCTGTTGCACAAGATAGCCTGGGCCTTGCCGTCGGCAATATTGGCCTTGGTCACCGTAATGGGCGCGCCCTTGACCAGATTGGTGGTATAGACGCTGGCAGCCGACGCCGGAACTTCCGACCAGATCAGTGCCAGATCCCGCTTGGTGCGATTGCGCCGAATCCCACAATGTACGCCGTTTGCTGTAAAACCCTTTGCGGCACAAACACCGCCGGTAATGATATTCATCCGTATTTCCTCTTTTCTGCTTTGTTACAGTTCCAGACCTGTGGTCTGTTCGCAGCCCAGCACCAAATTCAGGCACTGGACTGCCGCGCCGGACGCGCCCTTGCCCAAATTGTCATACCGGGCAATGAGCACCATCCGCTCTTCATTTCCGCAAACCGTGACCTCCATGGCGTCCTTACCGGAAAGCCCCGCTCCGGAGAGGAATCCCTCCTCATCCATCTGGGGTCGATAACGGACAACAGGTCCGGTATATTGCTCCTCATAAGCCTTTTGGATGTCTGCCATGGTCTTTCCCGCGGAAAGATCTTCGACAAACAGGGGGACGGTGACCACCATGCCGGAGTAAAAATCCCCAACGATGGGACTGAATACCGGAGGCTTTTCCAGAGCGCAGATGGCAGCCATTTCCTTCAGGTGCTTGTGGCTCTGGGTCAGCCCGTACTGCCGGGGCGCGCCCAACAGCTCACTTCGCTCCTGCGCCTCATACTGGGCGATCATGGCCTTTCCTCCGCCGGAATAACCGGTGACGGAATGGCAGGAAAGCCGGGAAGTATTCTGCAAAATACCCCTGTCCACCAGAGGCTTCACCAAAGCGATAAATCCGCTGGCGTGACAGCCCGGCACAGCAATGCGCTTGGAGGTCAGGAGCTTGTCCTGAAAATCCTTGCCCAGTTCCGGGAAGCCATAAGCCCAGCCGGGGTCTGTGCGGTGAGCGGTGGAAGTATCCAGCACCGTGACCCGGTTATTTTCCAGCAGGCTGACCGCCTCTCTTGCCGCCTGATCCGGCAGGCACAAAAACGCTACATCACAGCTGTTCAGCGCCTCTTTCCGAGCCTGCGTATCCTTTCGCAGTTCCTCCGGCAAAATCAGAAGCTCCAGATCCTCCCGCGCTGCCAATCTTTCATATATCCGCAGGCCGGTGGTGCCGGCACTGCCATCAATAAAAACCCGTTTCATTGCTATTCTTCCTTTTATAAATATACATTCATTATACGTCTATATTCATAAAATGCAAGAGTATTCTGCAAAATTATGTATATTTAATCCCTTTGCACAAATGAAGCACCGGGAATCTGCCGGTTATTCGGCAGATTCCCGGTCTTTTATTTACTTTTATTTCTTTTTATTTTCTTTTATCAGGGCACATACTTCTGGCTGATGGCTGCTACAGTGTCCCCCTCCAGATGCAGGCGGAGCAAGATATTATAGTTCAGTCCCTTGAGATACCGATCCAGACCCTCTGCGGTCATCTGGTCATAGGTCTCGGCATCCCTGTTCAGCACCCAGAATTCGGCATCCTCAGCCAAAACCTTTTCCTGATCCTTCCAGCCGGGCTCAAGGCGGTAACCATTAAAAGCCTCGCTGTCATCGATCCAGCGCATTTCATCATAGACTACCTTGTCGCTGACTTCCCGGACATAGGCATAGACGAAATCATCACCCCAGTGATCTTCGGAAAGCGCCTCACCGACTGCCAGATAGCCGGGACCCATGGCGACCACTTCCTGAGAAACAGCCGTTGCCCCCAGCTCCTCCCACAGAGAAGCAAAGTCCATAGGCTGTGCCTCATAGACCACATCACCCACGATAACCCAGGCTGTGCCGTTGGACGCGCCATAGCCCACAGTCACCTGTCTGCCGTCCACACAGGCCAGACGCATCAGAAACTCCGCTACAGGAGCGGTCTCCACAGGGACAAAGTCCGCGGATAGATTGCTTTGCAGGAAATCCAGAACGGCAGACTTGTCTTTCTGGTTACGGCAGGTCTTGACCTGCCCCTGAGCGTTCTGCCAGCTGATCTCCACACCAAACAGATCCGCAGGCTTCAAGGTAAGGACTTCTGCCAAGGTGAGATCTCCCGCCAGCTGGGTAAACTCCAGATTTTCGCCACCGGGAGAGGCTACGACTCCCTGAGGCAGAAACATAAAGTTATAGGTACATTCGCCCCAATTCTTCCCCCCCTCTTTCCATGAGGCGGAGATACTATATAAGTAACTGTTTTCATCCTGCGGAGCTTCCAAAGACAGCTCCGTTACCTCCACAGGCTGAGATGTGGCATAGTCATCCACACTGCTCCAGCGGATCACTTCCACAGTCTGGGGCTTCTGGGCAAATTCCAGCGCGATCTCGGTCTGCCCGTTGGCACTGAGCCAAGGGAGCTCACCCATCAGCGCCCGGGGGTCTTCCATGTCGGCAATCGCCGACTGGGGATCTTTCCCCTGTTTCCAGTTCCAGCTGTATCCGCTGGTTTTGGCAAAAATACTGCTCTCACCATAGACTACCTCCATGGTATGAGGACGGTCCACCGGCACATTCCGACCACAGCCGGTGAGCAAAAGAAGCATCGTCAGCAGGGCACAAATTTTTTTCATCATCAGTATATCTCCCCGGTTTTTTGAAATTTTAATAATGTTTGAATTATTATACCACAAGATTGCTTTCCTGTCCAATCTTTGGTATCATAGAACCAATAAATTCAGGAGGCTTTCCATGAGAAAAACCAGACTTCGCAAGTATGCCCAGCTCATTGCCCGCATGGGCTGTAATGTGCAAAAAGGGCAGGATGTGTTCGTCACTGCCGGTATCGAGCAGCCGGAATTTACCGCCATGGTGGTGGATGAGCTGTATAAGGCCGGTGCAAGAAAGGTCCATGTTCTGTTTGACTACCAGCCTTTGGAAAAGCTCCATGTGCGCCATCGGTCGGTGAAGGCTCTTTCCACGGTCGAGCCTTTTGAGGAAGCCAAGCTTCAATATATGGCAGACCGGCTTCCCTGTCGACTGTTTCTGGTTTCCGATGACCCCGATGGACTCAAAGGCATGAATACGGAAAAAATGGCCAAGGGTCAGCAGGGACGCTATCCCATCATCAAGCCCTATCGGGATGCCATAGAGGGCAAGCACCAGTGGTGCATCGCCGGCGTACCCGGTGTGGCATGGGCAAAGAAAATGTTCCCCGACGAGCCCAGAGGCCGTGCCGTGGAAAAGCTCTGGAAAGCCATTTTGTCCACCGCCCGGGTGGATGACGACCCCATCTGCGCATGGCAGGCCCACAATAAAAATCTCCACGACCGCTGTGCCTATCTCAATTCTCTGGGCATCGACACCTTGGAATATAAGGCCTCCAACGGCACAAACCTAACTGTCGGCATGATTCCCGAAGCCCGCTTCTGCGGTGGCGGAGAGACCACCGACAAGGGCGTGTTCTTTAATCCCAATATCCCCACGGAGGAGTGCTTCATCTCCCCCATGAAGGGCAAGGCGGAAGGCATGGTCTACGCCTCCAAGCCCCTGAGCTATCAAGGTCAGCTCATTGAAGACTTCTGGTTTAGATTTGAAGGTGGCAAGGTGGTGGAGGCTCACGCGGAAGTGGGCAACGACCTACTCCAGAAGCTCATCACCATGGATGAGGGCGCGGCCTATCTGGGCGAATGTGCCTTAGTCCCCTACGACAGCCCCATCAACCAGACCGGTCTTTTGTTCTACAACACCCTGTTTGATGAAAACGCCTGCTGTCATCTGGCCATCGGCATGGGCTTTCCCGACACCATTGAGGATCACCACAACAAAACCTTGGAGGAGTGCCGTGCTCTGGGCGTAAACGATTCCATGGTCCATGAGGACTTTATGATCGGTACGGAGGATCTGGAGATTCTCGCCCACTGCCGGGACGGAAAGACTGTACCCATTTTCCGCAGTGGCACTTGGGCTTTTTAAGAGCAGCAAAGTTTTCACAGGCAAGGAAGACCTTCATGCGTACCAGAATACCCGATTATTTTGATGAATTTCACTGTCTGGCAGGTCGGTGCCCCGATACCTGCTGCGGTCAATGGGACATCGTTGTAGACCCGGAGGCCAAAGAGCGGTATTTGCAGGTAGGCGGTGAGCTGGGTGCGCGTATTCGCGCCAGCCTGACCGTCCGAAACGGCGAGGACTGCATGGTCTTACAGGACGGCCACTGCCCCCTGCTGACCGCCGATGGTCTTTGCCCTATTGTGCAGGAGCTGGGGGAGGAGTTCCTCTCGGTCACCTGCCACACCCATCCCCGGTTTACGGAAATTTACGGCGGGCTTCAGGAGACCATGCTCTCCATCTCCTGCCCGGAGGCCGCCCGGTTGCTTCTGGAGCGGGAAGCCCCCCTGACCTTTCTGACCCGCTCCGACGATCAGCCTCCTGAGCCGACGGACTTAGATCCCCAACAGTTTCAGACTCTGCTGACCGGTCGGGAGAGAGCCTTTGCCCTGCTTCAGGATCGAAGCAGACCCCTGACTGACCGACTGGCCTTATTTCTGTGCTTTGCCGCCCGGCTGGACGATTCTCTTTCCCATGCAGCCCGGTGTGAAAGATATTGCCGGCTGTTCGGCAATATCTCCTATCAAAACCGGCTTTTGCGCCGGATTCGCAGACTAAGGTCTTTATCCTCCCACGCTGCGTTTTCATCTCTGCGCGCCCTCATGGGTGCGATGGAGCAACTGGGACAGGACTTCGGCCCTCTGACCGACCGGCTGACCTATGTACCCCCGGAGGGCATCCCTCTGGAACAGCTGGCGGTGTATTTTGTGTTTCGCTGGTGGCTGAAGGCCTCCTGCGACGATATGCTCTGGCGTCAGGCTGCCGCCGTGGCAGTCAGCGTCATCACCGTAGCCTCCATGGCAAAGGACTTAGGGGATGTGCAGGCCGCCGCCCGCCTGTTCAGCAAAGAGGTGGAACATTCCGAAGAAAATCTTGCCCTGCTTCGCCGTGCCATGGAGCTTCCCCATTTCTCTCTGGCGCACCTGCTGGGGCTTTTGGAGGTGTCCTGACCTATGCAGTTTGACGCCCATTGTATTGAATGTATGGTACATCGCCACTATCAGCTGGCCATGAAGAAAAATGACCCCGTAAAGGCTGACGCCTATTTGCGGGATGTGCTCCGCGCCATTCTGGACGCACCCAAAGGGGTTGCCGCTCCGTGGCTTACGGCGCAGTGCGTCAAAGCCTACGGCAAATACTGGCCCGGTGAAGATGCTTACGCCCAGCTGAAGCAGGACTCCAACGACCTTGTGCTGGAGCTTTTGCCGAGGATTCGTCCCATGGTGGAACAGGCTCATGACCCGCTGGCCATGGCGCTGAAGTTCGCCCGCACCGGTAATTTTCTGGATTTTGGCATCCTGACTCCGGAAGTGGCACACAAGGCTCTTTGGGAAGCTGTGGAGGCTACCCCTGATGCAGAACTGGATGAAGCGGTCTACGAGGCATTTCTGGCTGACCTGAAGAACGCCAAAACTCTGCTGATTCTCGGGGACAACGCCGGAGAGATCGTCTTTGACACGCTTCTGGTGGAACAGCTCCGCCGGGACTATCCGCAACTGGAGCTTCTCTACTGCGTCCGTGGGGCGAACACCCTCAACGACGCCACCCGCGCCGACGCCTCCTATGTGGGCATGGATCAACTGGCGACCATATTGGATAACGGCTCTGCCATTTCCGGCACTGAGCCGGACTTTGTGGGCGCGGAGCTGGACGAAGCCCTGCACCGGGCGGATGTGATCCTGTCCAAGGGAAGCGGTAATCTGGAATCCCTTATGGGCTGTGGTCTGAATATCTACTACATCTTTATGTGCAAATGTGCCCGCATGGCAAAAATGCTGGGCTGTGACAATATGACCGGTCATTTCCTGCGGGAAAAGACCCTGCCTGCCATGGATCCCATGGTCGGAGCATTGTGACCGGCAAGGAGGCATCTATACTTTGATCAAACGTCTGTCTGCCTGTATCCGGGAATACAAAAAAGATTCCATCCTCTCCCCCATTTACATTCTGGGTGAGGTCATCCTGGATATATTTATCCCCCTGTATATGGGACGGCTCATCGACTTCGGCATCGACCGAGGCGATATGGCCTATGTGTGGAAAATGGGACTGCTACTCATCTTCCTGTGTGTGGCCAGTCTCATCAGCGGTGCCCTTTCCGCCCGCCATGCCTCCATTGCCTCTGCGGGCTTTGGAGCAAACCTGCGCCATGATATGTTCCATCATGTCCAGTCCTACGCCTTCTCCAATATCGACAAATTTTCCTCCGCTTCCATCGTTACCCGACTGACGACGGACGTCAGTCGTATCCAGAACGCCTACATGATGCTCATCCGGGTGGCTGTCCGCGCCCCCGCCATGCTGATCTTATCCGTCATTATGGCGTTTCGCATCAACAAGTCTCTGGCGCTGGTCTTTTTGCTGGTCCTGCCTGTTCTGGCCGTGACCATTGTGACCATTATGCGGACTGTTCACCCCATTTTCAAACGGGTATTCAAAACCTATGACCGGCTCAACCAGATCGTACAGGAAAACCTCCGGGGCATCCGGGTGGTCAAGTCCTTTGTCCGGGAGGATCATGAGATCGACAAGTTTCAGGACGTATCCGATATGATCTACAAGGACTTTGTCAAGGCGGAGACCATCATTGCCTTTAACGCGCCGGTGATGAATCTGTGCGCCTACGGATGCATGATCCTGATCGCCTGGTTTGGCTCGCGAATCATCATCTCCACACAGGGTGTGGCCATGTCCACCGGTCAGCTCACCAGCATGATCACCTACGTCATGCAGATGCTCATGAGCCTGATGTTCCTGTCCATGACCATTATGCAGATCATCATGTCCCGTGCCGCCGGAGAGCGGGTGGCGGAGATTCTCGATGAGACCAGTTCCCTGACCTCCCCTGCTGAGGCAGTTACGGAGGTCAAAACCGGAGACATTGAATTTGACCATGTGACCTTCTCCTACGCAAAAGAGGCGGAAAAGCCTGTGCTGGATAACGTCTGTCTGTCCATCCGTTCCGGCGAGACCATTGGAATCCTAGGCGGAACAGGCTCCAGTAAATCCAGTCTTGTCCAGCTGATCCCCCGGCTTTACGATGTCACCGAGGGCAGCGTCCGGGTCGGCGGTGTGGACGTGCGAGATTATGATCTGGATTCTCTGCGTCAGCAGGTGGCCATGGTTCTGCAGAAAAACGTCCTGTTTTCCGGTACCATCAAGGAAAACCTCCGCTGGGGCGATCCCGCTGCCACCGACGAGGAGCTGATCCATGCCTGTCAGCTGGCTCAGGCCGATGGCTTTATCCGAGAATTCCCCGACGGCTACGACACCTACATCGAACAGGGAGGCTCCAACGTTTCCGGCGGTCAGCGCCAACGGCTCTGCATCGCCCGGGCTCTGCTGAAAAAGCCAAAGATCCTGATTTTGGACGACTCCACCTCCGCGGTGGATACCAAGACAGACGCCCTGATCCGGCAGGCCTTTGCCCAGGAGATCCCCGACACCACCAAGCTCATTATTGCCCAGCGGGTCGCCTCTGTGCAGGATGCCGACCGCATCATCGTGCTGGCTGATGGCAAGATCGACGGCTTCGGCACCCATGAGGAGCTTCTGGAAACCAACACCATCTATCGGGAAGTTTACGAATCCCAAGTCCGAAAGGAGGCGATGTGATGCCTCCCATTCACGGTCACGCTCCTCAGGGAAAACCCGGTCTCAAATCCCTGAAGCCCGGCGTCATCAAGCGTCTTTTGTCCTACCTCTCCCCCTATGGGGCATCCCTGGTCACGGTTTTGATCTGTATCGCCCTTTCCGCCATCACCGGCGTCAAGGGTATGACCTATCTGGAGACCATTATTGACGATCACATCAAGCCTATGCTTCTGCAGGCCGATCCCCGGTTTGACGGTCTGCTCCGGGTCATTGGCGAAATGGCCGTCGTCTATGCCGTTGGTATTATTGCGACCCTGTTTCAGGGCATCCTCATGGCAAAGATCGCACAAGGCGTGCAGAAAACCATCCGGGATCAGATGTTCTCCCATATGCAACGTCTGCCGGTGCGGTACTTTGACACCCACACCTTCGGTGACGTCATGAGTCACTACACCAACGATGTGGAGACTCTGCAGATGATGCTCTCCCAGAGCCTGCCCAATGTGCTCTCGTCGTTGTTTACAGTGGTGACCATCTTCATCACCATGATCATCCGCAGTCCCATTCTGACGGTTTTCGTCATCTTGTGCCTGGTGGTCATGCTGAAGGTCGTTGGGATGATCGGTGGAAACTCCGCCAAGTATTTCATGGCGCAGCAGAAATCTCTGGGCAACCTCAACGGATATATCGAGGAAATGATTCACGGGCAAAAGGTGGTCAAGGTCTTCTGCCACGAGGCCGAGACCAAGGCGGATTTTGACCGGCGCAATAAGGAATTGCAGGAAAACGCCACTCAGGCCAACACCTTTGCCAACATCCTCATGCCCATTATGATGAACTTAGGCAATCTGCAGTATGTACTCATCGCCATTGTAGGCGGTACGCTGGCTGTGGCTACCGGTGAGCGGTTTATCACCTTGGGCGGTATCACGGTATTTCTGCAACTATCCAAGAACTTTACCCGTCCTATTTCCCAGATCTCCCAGCAGTTCAATGCGGTGATCATGGCCATGGCCGGTGCAGAACGTATTTTTGATCTTCTGGACGAAGAGCCGGAGGAAGATGAAGGCTATGTCACTCTGGTCAACGCTGTGCGGGCTGATGACGGCAGTTTGACGGAATC
>JAZSAW010000151.1:0-2328 GCA_045602105.1 Candidatus Avilachnospira sp. | reverse complement strand
GTCAAGTCCATCTTTGAGGTGGAGACCGATGACCCGGAGACCTATGTCCGGGAAAACGGTCAGTTCCCCATTACGGACATCGGTCACAACAAAAGCGGTGATCTGGTCATCACCACCGGTGACGGAAAGGGTTATAAAGTCACCTACACCTTTACGGAATAAACGCAAAATGCCCCGGACGGAAGTCCGGGGCGTTTGTTGTTAGATAACGTTGTTCAAAGCTTTGCTCTTGGCTTCGTCGGCGGCGCGGCGGAGGTCTGCCACGGACTTGCCGTCCAGAATCATCTTGTAATATCCGAGAATCATCTGCGCAAGCTGACCGTCTGCATCCAGCTTGGACACCTCGGCCAAGACCTGCTTGGCGGTCTCCACAGACTGCTCCAAGCCCTCGGCTTCATCGATATACCGCTTAAGACCGGCGGCTGCGCCTACGGTGATATAAGCCGGGGTAATGCCCTGCGCCAGAGCCAGAGCGGAAGATCCGATCATCCGGTCATCGGGGCTGAGCTTCCGGGCGGGATCACCGCCGACACGCTGGCAGGTATCTTTCAAAGCCGCGTTGGTAAAGCGGTGGAGCAGGTCGGTGATATGGAGCTGAATCTCCGGCAGGGAAACGCCGTACTTTTTGGACAGCGCCATGGCACTTTCCAGCATGGCGTTCTGCACCAGAATACGGACATCAGGCACATCAATGGACTGGTAGATATAATCCAGGCCCAGCAGGTCGCCCAGATAGGCACAGGTAGCATGACCCATATTATGGATATAGAGCTTGCGCTTGATGTAGAAATCAAAGGGAGCAAAGGGCACCATATTGGTGATGTTGGGAATCTCGCCCTTGAAGGCATCCTTATCCACCGGCAGGTAGCCGTAACGCTCCACGCAGACCCGCATGGGCTCGCCGTCTTTCATCTCATCGGTCTGGACAGGAACCATACGGCCGATGGAGGCTTCCACCAGACCCACAGTCTCATCGAACTTTTTGCACTCGTCCTCGGTGAGCTGAGCCTTGAGCATCTCCTCCAGCACCTTATTGGCGTCCATGAGGTTTTCGCAGATGATGATATTCAGAGGTCCACCGTTTGCCGCCCAGCGCTTCCGCAGACCGGCCACGATGTTGGGGACGATGAACTTGAGGATTCTCGCGCCTACGGCCGTGGCCATAATGTCGCACTGGGCAATGGCATCGGAGGCCGCCTCGGCATCGTTACCGTTGACGGCAGTGACGTTCTTGACCCACACATCCTCGAAGCCTTCCGTAGTCACATAGCGCACAGGATAGGTGCGGTTTTCCTGCAAAGCCTTGATGACCGGCTCTGCCACATCCAGAAAAGTCACTTCATAGCCGGACTGACTGAGAAGCGCGCCGATAAATCCACGGCCAATATTACCGCCACCGTACATTACTGCTTTCATGTTGTTGTTTCCTTCTTTCAAGCGTAAATATCGTAAAGTTTCAGAACTTCTTCTGCTGTTTTCACACCGTCGGAGGCACTGACCTCACTGAGAGAGGCCGCCGCAGAGCAAGCACCCAGCTTCAGGGCTTCCTCCATAGACAGCTCCATCTCCGCGGCATAGAGGATACCGGCGCAGAAGGCGTCGCCTGCGCCCACCGTGCCCTTGATCCAGCCCTTGGGCAGTTTCAGGGAGGGAACTTCAAAATACTGTCCGTTTTCATCAATGCCACAGCCCACCTCAGGGCAATGGATGACTGCCCATGTGGAAACGCCCAGCTCCTTGAGCTTTTTCAGGGCTTCGGGCATCCGCTCTGTATGTAGCGTGCCGTCTTCTTCCCGCAGGCAGACTCCGGTGGTCTGCTGGGCTTCCAACTCGTTGATGACGCAGTAGTCGGCATATTTCAGGGCAGGGGTCACCAGTCGGGCGAAGCGGTCGCCGGATTCCGATACCACATCGATGGAGGTCTTCATGCCGGCTTTCTGCGCCCGGTGGAGCAGTCTTGCCATTTTCGTGCCGTATTCCGCATCGGGTTCGTCCAAATGAGGGAGCAGAAGGATATAGCCGATATGGAAAATATCCACATCCAACTTGTCCCAATCAATATCCTCCTCGCCGTAGCCGGCATTGGCACCAGCGTGGACGAAGAAGGTCCGCTCCTTGGTCTGATTGTTGCTCATAACTGCAGTAAAAGAGGTACGGCCGGTACGCTTGACCATGCCAAGGTCGATGTTGGGGTATTTACCCAGCTCCTGGAGGATAAACTCACCCTCGGTGTCATGTCCTGCAAAGCCGGAGGCAACAAGAGGCAGCTTAGGGTCCAGGCGGGCAAGGTCAGTAATGGTATTGCAAACAGAGCCGCCGGTGGAGCTT
>JAZSAW010000150.1:0-2470 GCA_045602105.1 Candidatus Avilachnospira sp. | reverse complement strand
TGTGGGAGATTTCGCCAATTTCTTCATCGGCTGTTCCATGGTACTTCCCGCCTCTTTGGTATACTATTTTTATAAAACCAAACCGGCGGCGATCTGGGGTATGATCTCCGGCACACTGATCATGACAGTCTTTGGCAGTGCCTTCAACGCCATATATCTTCTGCCCAAATTCAGCCAGCTCTTTGGCATACCCCTGGAGCAGATCGTCAGCATGGGCACTGCGGTCAATCCGGCCATCACCAGTGTTTCCACCTTGGTTCTTTTTGCCGTCGTCCCCTTTAACATCCTCAAAGGTGTGGTGGTCTCCCTGCTGACGCTACTATTATATAAACGAGTTGAACGGCTTTTGTTCCGCAAGTGATATACTGGACACACCGCTGGGTGTGTCCTTTTTATTGTACTCCCCATCCTGTATATTGTTGTCAAGCCCCGAAAGCCGAAAAAGCGACAAAATATTTCTCCCGGAATTTGGGGAATTTGCCAGTATCTTTTTCTGCGTCTATCCTATATATTGTGTCTTACCGGCTTTTTGCACCGGAACAACCACAAGATTTTCCATAATTTGACAAAATAGTCCTTGACAAAGGCTGTAGTATACTGCATAATAGGGATACACGCACAAGATATGGTATTTATTATGCAGACATATCACCAAATATAGAAAGGCAAAGCATCCCATGGGGGATGGGAAGGAGTTCGTTATGAAAATCATCAAACGCAACGGTTCCGAGGTCGTGTTTGACATCACCAAAATTGAAAATGCCATCACCAAGGCCAACAATGTGGTCGGTGACGCAGAGCGTATGTCTCCCCTGCAGATCAAGCGTATCGCCCAGAGCGTTGAGCTGGCCTGTCAGGAAATGGGACGGAGTCTTGGCGTTGAGGAGATTCAGGATCTGGTGGAGAAGCAGATCATGGCCCACGGCGCTTTTGAAGTGGCCAAGCGTTACATCACCTACCGCTACACCCGCAGTCTGGTCCGTCGCAGCAACACCACCGACGACAAGATCCTCAGCCTCATTGAATGTAACAACGAGGAAGCCAAGCAGGAAAACTCCAACAAAAACCCTGTGGTCAACTCCACCCAGCGCGACTATATGGCCGGTGAAGTCAGCCGTGACATCACCGAGCGTATTTTGCTGCCGGAAGACATCGTCAAGGCTCATGAGGAAGGCCTGATCCACTTCCATGACAGTGACTATTTCGCCCAGCATATGCACAACTGCGATCTGGTGAATCTGGAAGATATGCTCCAGAACGGCACAGTCATCACCGGCACCATGATCGAGCGTCCCCACTCCTTCGCCACTGCCTGCAACATCGCTACCCAGATCGTCGCTCAGGTCGCTTCCAATCAGTATGGCGGTCAGTCCATCTCTCTGGCTCATCTGGCACCCTTCGTCCAGACCAGCCGGGAGAAGATTCGCGCAAGCGTCAGAGCCGAAATGGAAGATGCCGGCGTGGAGGCCTCTGAGGAGACCATCAACAGAATCGCGGAAAAGCGCGTGCGGGATGAGATTCGCGGTGGCGTGCAGACCATCCAGTATCAGGTGGTCACCCTCCTGACCACCAACGGACAAGCTCCCTTCGTTACGGTATATATGTATCTGGGCGAAGCTGAGAATGAGCAGGAGAAGAAGGATCTGGCTCTCATTATCGAGGAAGTCCTGCTCCAGCGTATCGAGGGCGTCAAGAATGAAAAGGGCGTGTGTGTCACTCCCGCCTTCCCCAAGCTCATTTATGTGCTGGACAAGGAAAACGTCCATGAGGATACCCCCTACTACTATCTGACCAAGCTGGCTGCCAAGTGCACCGCCAAGCGCATGGTCCCTGATTACATTTCCGAAAAGAAGATGCTGGAGCTCAAGGGCGATGTCTATGCCTGCATGGGCTGCCGCAGCTTCCTGACCCCCGACCGCTTCACCGATGCCGGTATCGGCAACATCGCCAACGCAGGCAACTACAAGCCCGGCAAGCATCGCTACTACGGACGCTTCAATCAGGGCGTCGTGACCATCAATCTGGTGGATGTTGCCCTGTCCTCCGGCAAGGATGTGGACAAGTTCTGGCAGATCTTTGATGAGCGTCTGGATCTGTGCTACCGCGCACTTCTGTGCCGTCACGAACGACTCAAGGGCACTTTGTCCGATGCCGCTCCCATTCTGTGGCAGCACGGCGCCTGCGCCCGTCTGGAAAAGGGCGAGCCCATCGACAAGCTCCTCTTTGACGGCTATTCCACCATCTCTCTGGGCTATGCAGGTCTGTACGAGTGCGTCAAGTACATGACCGGCAAGAGCCACACCGATCCGGAAGCCACCCCCTTCGCTCTGGACGTCATGAACCGGATGAACGATGCCTGCAAGACCTGGAAGGCCCGCCACAACGTGGACTTCTCCCTGTACGGCACTCCTCTGGAATCCACCACCTACAAGTTTGCCAAGTGCCTGCAGAAGCGCTTCGGCATCATCGA
>JAZSAW010000149.1:0-13336 GCA_045602105.1 Candidatus Avilachnospira sp. | reverse complement strand
TTGGCAGCGGCAACAGCCAGAGCAACAGCCTGATAGCCGATCTGATAGGGATCCTGAGTCACGGAGCCATAGAACCAGCCCTGACGGACAGCGTTCTTCTGAGCAGCACCGGCGTCGAAGCCAGCGACGACCAGACCGTCGTACTTGCCACCCTCGGCCAGATCTTCACCGTCGGAAACAGCAGCCAGGAAGCCGGTGACAGCGCCTTCGTTGGAGCAGAAGACAGCGATCAGGTTCTCGTTGGCCAGCAGAGCGGCGGAGGAAGTCTGCAGAGCAGTAGCTTCGGTGGTAGCGGAAACTTCAACACGGATGATGATGGCAGCATCGTCAACCTTGTTCTCCCACAGGGAGTGGCCTTCCACGGAGACCTTGCCGGGCTGGATGGTCTCAGCGATCTCGACCATCTTGTTCACGAAACCGGTGGTACGGCCGGTAACGGAAGCGGAAACAGCGTCCTGAGACAGGCAGCCGATGATAACGGGAGCTTCAGCGGTGGCGTTGGTCATCGCCTCGACCAGACCCTCGTGCTCGCCGAACTTCTCAGCGGCCAGAGCGGCAGCGGCTTCGTTGTTGGTGCAAGCGGTAGCGACAACAGCGCCGGTGGTGTCGCCGGGAACGCCGGAGTCAAAGCCGACAACGGGAATACCCTTTTCAGCGCACTCTTCCAGAATCTCGGTAACAGCCTCGGTGGACAGAGCAGCCAGAGCCAGAGCCTTGGGGCCCTTAGCCATTTCCTTCTTGACCATATCGACCTGAGCGGCGATCTCGGTCTCGGAAGCGGGGCCGTCGAAGTAGATCTCTACGCCCAGCTCAGCGGCGGCATCCTCAGAGCCCTTGGCAACGGCCTGCCAGAACTGATGCTGGAAGCCCTTAGCCATGACAGGGATGTACATGGTCTCAGCGGGTTCTTCGACGTCTTCTTCCACGGGAGCGTCGGGCTCGGTCACAGGAGCGTCGGGCTCAGTGACGGGCTCTTCGGTGTTGGCGCAGGCCACGAGAGCAAAAACCATGACCAGAGCCAGCAACAATGCGATGATTTTTTTCATTTCTTGTTCCTCCAGTTTTTAATATTTCTAAGCAGGGAATTCCCCACGCTTATACGGAATTAGGACTTCTTGACCTTATTGGCGGCCTTGGTGCGCTGGATGTCCATCAGGACAGCGGCGATGACCACAACACCGGTGAAGAAGGTCTGCCAGGGAGCCTGCAGGCCACAGGCGGACAGGCCGGTCTTCAGGACGGACATGACGAAAACGCCAATGAGTGTACCGGCCATTGTACCGGAGCCACCGGCCATGGAAGTACCGCCGATGACGACTGCGGTGATGCCGTTCATTTCCTGACCGTTGCCGGTACCGGGCGTGATGGTGGTGTAGGCGGCGGCATACAGCAGACCGGACATACCGATGAAGAAGCCGGACAGGGTGTAGACCGCGATCTTCCAGTTATCCACATTGATACCGGACAGACGGGCGGCTTCCTCGTTAGAGCCGATGGCGTAGGTGTAACGGCCGAACTTGGTCTTGTGCAGGATCAGAGCGGCGATGACAAAGAAGCCGATGAGCCAGAACGCGCCCACAGGGAAGCCCTTGATGCCGAACAGCTCAGCACGGATAAAGACCTTCTTGAACCAGCCACCCACTTCGGCAGTGGCGGTAGGCCAGGTCTGGGACTGGACCTTGGTGATGATAGAGCCGATGCCCATGGACACATACTGGGTACCCAGCGTGGCGATAAAGGGAGGCAGTTTCAGCTTGGCGATCATCGTGCCGTTGAGCACACCAAAGACCACGCCTACCAGAACAGTCAGCAGTACGGAGACCCACAGAGGCCAGCCCTGCTTGAAGGAGTAAGCACCCAGCAGAGCGGAGCACATCATGACTGTGCCCAGAGACAGGTCGATACCGCCGGTGATGATGATAAAGGTAACGCCGAAGGCCATGAGGCCGATGTAGTAAGAGGATTCCAGAATGTTCTTCGCCGTGTCAAGGCTGAAGAAGTTGTTACCCACAAAGGAGAAGAATACATACAGAACCACCAGAGCGGCAGGCGCAAGGAGCTTCTGCATATCCAGTTTTTTCGTACCGAGTTTTTCCATTGTAATTACCCCACTTCTCTCTTAGTTGCGAAAGTCATGATCTTTTCCTGCGTTGCTTCGGCAATGTCCAATTCGCCGGTGACCCGGCCTTCGCACATGACCACGACCCGATCGGACATACGGAGCAGTTCCGGCATTTCCGAAGAGATCATGATGATGGACTTGCCTTCAGCAGCCAGCTGATTCATCAGCTTATAGATCTCGCTCTTAGCGCCGACGTCGATGCCCTTGGTGGGCTCATCGAAGATCAGCACATCACAGTTCCGCATAAGCCACTTGGAGATGACCACCTTCTGCTGGTTGCCACCGGAAAGACTGCGAACCAGGGTTTTGACCGTGGGGGTCTTGGTGGCCAGCTGATCTTTATATTTGTTGGCTTCCTTATATACCTTTGCGTCATTGATGAATATACCGTTGCAGACATCATCCAGAGAGGGCATGACCGTATTGTCTGCCACAGACAGTCCCAGACACAGGCCGTAACGCTTGCGGTCCTCAGACAGATAGCCGATACCCACCTTGACGGCGTCCTTGGGGGTGTTGATCCGAACTTCCTTTCCGTTGACCCGGATAACACCGGCGTCCTTCCTGTCCGCGCCGCACACCAGACGCATGGTCTCGGTGCGTCCCGCGCCCATCAGTCCGGCAAAGCCGAGGATCTCGCCCTTGTAGAGCTTGAAGGAAACGTTCTTCACATCGTTGGAGGTCAGCCCCTCCGCCTCCAGCACCACAGGTGCGTCGGCAGGGACATTGGAGTGGGACTTGGGCTCTTCGTAGATAACACGACCGACCATCATCTGGACGATCTCATCCATATTGGTCTCGTCGGTGTTGACCGTGCCCACATACTGACCGTCCCGCATGACCGTGATCCGGTCGGTGATCTGGAACAGCTCGTTCATCCGGTGGGAGATATAGATGATACCCACGCCCGTGGCCTTCAGCCGGCGGATAAAGGTGAACAGGTCTTCGATCTCCGCCTCGGTCAGTGCCGTGGAGGGTTCGTCCATGATCAGAACCTTGGTATTATTATAGGAGAGGGACTTGGCGATCTCCACCATCTGCTGTTTGGCCACCGTCAGACGCTTGACCACCGTTTTGGGGGAGATGTCCAGATGGAGGCTGTCCAGCAGTTCCTGGGTCATGCGGTTCTGCTCCGCCTTGTCCAGAAATGCGCCCTTGGTGGGCTCACGGCCAATGAAGATGTTCTCCGCCACGGTCAGATCCTGCATCAGGTTCAGCTCCTGATGGACGATGCTGATACCCTTGGCCTGAGCATCCCGGGGACCGTTGATTTCAATGTTTTCGCCAAAGTATTCGATCTGGCCGTCATCCCGCTGATAAATACCTGTAAGGATCTTCATCAGTGTGGATTTACCGGCGCCGTTTTCGCCGATCAGTGCCATGACCTCACCGGACCGCACTTCCAGCTGAGCATCATCCAGCGCATGAACGCCGGGGAAATATTTCTGGATGCCATGCATTCTCAGAATGGTCTCGCCCATTGTCCTATCACCTTCCTAATCTTTACTTCAATAGAGCTTCAATCAAATTCGCCCGTTTCCTTGGCAGAGACGCACAATCCTGATTTTCTTATTTTGTGCAACTTAAACAAAATCGAGAAAAACCAGCAAATTTTGCGCGAAACGTTTTGTTGTGATTTTGACAAGATAGGGCTTGTTTTGGAGCTTTTCTTTTTATACTATACACAATAGGTGAAGAAAAATCAAGTCATTTTTGCAAATTTTGTATTGACACAGGAAAAATATTTTTTTATTATATAGGTAAATCCACCAAAAACCGTTTTGCTCCGCGAAACGTTTCGTTCTAGCTGAGGTGAGCTATGGCAACCATCAAAGATGTGGCCCAGGCGGCCGGTGTTTCCATCTCCACAGTATCCAAATATCTCAACGGCGGTAATGTGCGTCCGGAAAATCTGGAGCCCATCCGCAACGCCATCGCAGAGCTGGACTACCGGGTAAACCCCTACGCCCGAGGACTGAAGGCCCAAAAAAGCTACACCGTGGGCATCCTGCTCCCCAATATGACCGCCCCCTTCTTTGGCTCGGTCATTATGGCGCTGGATCGGGTTTTGCGGGAGCACGGCTACCACTCCATGATCTGCTGTTACAATTCCAACCACGGACTGGAACGGGATCACCTGAGCTTTCTCATCAGCACCGGCATCGACGGTCTGGTCTATGTACCGGAAAATCTCTCCTGCGAGGAGTTCTATGAGCTGACCGCCAGCCGTTCTTTCCCGGTGGTGCAGGTAGACCGAATGATTCAGGGTGTCTCCACCGACACCGTTCTGACGGACAATGCCGAATCCGCCTATGGCGCAACGGCACACCTGATCGAAAAAGGTCACCGGCGCATTGCCCTGCTGGCAGGGCCGAAAGAGGTCATGACCGCCCGGGAACGATTGGTGGGCTATCTGAGAGCCATTGCCGACCATGACATTCCCTATGATGTTTCTATGGTACTCCACGGAGAGCTGAACTTCGCCACCGGCTACCAAAGTCTGCTGACCCTGCTGGCCGGGAGCAATCCTCCCACCGCCATTATCAGCACCAATTACGACATCACCATCGGGCTCATCACCGCCATGCGTGAGCGTGGGGTGCGGATTCCCGAGGACATCGATGTCTTTGGTTACGACTCTGTGGAGGTCTGCCGGATGATGACTCCGCCTCTACCTGTTGTCCAACAGCCTGATGAGGACATCGGCAGGACGGCGGGCATGTACCTGATAGACCGGCTGACCGGCTACAGCGGTCCGCCCCGGCAGAGCCGGCTTGTCAACAAACTCATCTATTAAATGTGAATCCCGCCTTCGGGCGATTCAATACCTATTTATATATTCGCCGTTTTCGGCAGGAAACAGGAGGACTTACTTATGGCAAAAAACAGATACATCGGCGACTATCCCGTGATCGGCATCCGCCCCACCATCGACGGCCGTCGTGGCCCTCTGAAGGTCCGTGAGTCCCTGGAGGACCAGACCATGGCTATGGCGCAGGCCGCCAAGAAGCTCTTTGAGGAAAATCTTTGCTACTCCAACGGCGAGCCTGTAAAGGTCATCATCGCCGACACCACCATCGGCCGTGTTGCCGAGGCCGCCGCCTGTGCGGAAAAATTCAAGAAAAACGGCGTGGACATCACCCTGACCGTCACCCCCTGCTGGTGCTATGGCTCTGAGACCATGGACATGGATCCCCAGACCATCAAGGGCGTATGGGGCTTCAACGGCACCGAGCGTCCCGGCGCTGTGTATCTGGCTTCCGTTCTGGCATCCCACGCCCAGAAGGGTCTGCCCGCTTTCGGCATCTATGGTCACGATGTGCAGAACCTGGACGAAGTGACCAACATCCCCGCCGACGTGCAGGAAAAGCTCCTGCGGTTTGCCCGGGCTGCTGTGGCTGTGGCTACCATGCGTGGCAAGTCCTATCTGCAGATCGGCTCCATCTGCATGGGCATCGGAGGCTCTATCATCGACCCCGCTTTCATCGAATCCTATCTGGGTATGCGTGTGGAGTCCGTGGACGAGGTGGAGATCATCCGCCGAATGTCCGAGGGCATTTATGACGCAGAAGAAGTTGCCAAGTGCCGGGCATGGATCGCCGAGAACTGCAAGGAAGGCTGGGACAAGAATCCCGACTTCGTCAAGACTTCTGACGAGAAGAAGGCCGAGCAGTGGGACTTCCTGGCCAAGATGTACTGCATCATCAAAGACCTGTTCAACGGCAACCCCAACCTGCCTGAGGGTCGTGAGGAAGAAATGGTGGGTCACAACGCCATTGCCGGCGGTTTCCAGGGTCAGCGTCAGTGGACGGACTTCTATCCCAACTGCGACTTCCCCGAGGCTCTGCTGAACTCCACCTTCGACCACAACGGCGCTCGTGAGCCCTACATTCTGGCCACGGAAAATGACGTGCTCAACGGTCTGGGTATGCTGTTCATGAAGCTTCTGACCAACCGCGCCCAGATGTTCTCCGATGTGCGTACCTACTGGTCCCCCGAGGCCTGTGAGCGGGCTTCCGGCTACAAGGTCACCGGCAAGGCTCTGGAAAACGGCGGTTTCATCCACCTGATCAATTCCGGTGCTACCGCTCTGGACGCCTGTGGCGAGTGCAAGGACGAAAACGGCAACGGCATCATGAGAAAGTGGTGGGAAGTCACTGACGAGGCCACCCAGAAGATGACCGAAGCTACTACCTGGCCCGCAGCCGACAACGGCTACTTCCGTGCCGGGGGTTTCTCCTCCCCCCTCACCACCCGCGCGGAAATGCCCGCTACCATGATCCGTCTGAATCTGGTCAAGGGACTGGGTCCTGTTCTGCAGATCGCAGAAGGCTGGACTGTCCAGCTGCCCGATGACGTCACCAAGACCCTGATGATGCGTACCGACCCCACCTGGCCCTGCACCTGGTTCGCTCCCCGCTGCGACGGCAAGGAAGGCTCCGCTTTCAAGACTGCTTATGACGTGATGAACAACTGGGGCGCAAACCATGGCGCGATCTCCTACGGTCACATCGGCGCTGACCTGATCACCATGTGCTCCATGCTCCGCATCCCCGTGTGCATGCACAACGTGCCCACTGAGGACATCTTCCGTCCCGCCGCATGGAACGCCTTCGGCATGGACAAGGAAGGCGCGGATTACAGAGCCTGCGCCGCCTATGGTCCTCTGTATAAGGCTTACTAATTTGCTATGCAACGATCATGCCAAGGGCAAACGCCCTTGGCATGATTTGAACTCAGACTATTTGAAAGGAATTTTCCGTTATGTTAAAGAACATCCCTTCTATTCTCTCTCCTGAACTGCTGAAAGTTCTGGCGGAAATGGGTCATTCCGACCGCATCTGCCTGGGTGACGGCAACTTCCCCGGGGCTCGGATGGCCAAGGCCAAAAACGCCATTTTTATCCGGGCTGACGGACACGGCGTGCCTGAGCTTCTGGAGGCCATTTTGCAGGTCATCCCTCTGGACACCTATGTGGACACCCCCGCCATGATCATGGAAGTGGGCGAACAGGACAAGGGGCTGGACATTCCCATCTGGAAGACTTATAAGGAGATCATCGCCAAGCACGATGACCGGGGCGAAAAGGCCGTAGGTCAGTACGAGCGCTTCCGCTTCTATGACGAGGCGCAGGACTGCTACTGCATCGTCCAGACCGGTGAGACCGAGATCTACGCCAACATCATCCTGCAGAAAGGCGTGATCAAATAATGGGCACACTGATTCGTGTTTTGGAAACAGCACTGCCGGTACTGATAGCTCTGCTCATGGGTATGTTCTGCCGAAAAGGTCAGTTTTTGACCCGGGACGGTATTGACGCCCTGAAAAAGACGGTCATCAACCTGACCCTGCCCTTTGTGCTGGTCAACGCCTTTGCCTCTGCCGACTATTCCGGCAAGGCTCTGCTTCTGCCTCTGCTGATTTTCATTTTGTGCTGTCTGGGTCTGGTGTTGGGTCACCTGCTGTCCAAACTGCTGAAGCTCCCCGGCCGTCTGCCCGCCTTTGTAGCCTCCGGCTTTGAAGCCGGCATGCTGGGCTACGCCCTGTTTGTGCTTCTGTTCCCCAAGGACAGCACCTCCCATTTTGCCATTCTCGATCTGGGGCAGACCCTGTTCGTCTTTACCCTTTACAAGGGTCTGCTCTCCGGCAAGGACAGCGGAAAGGCACTCGTCCGGGATATTCTGGTCTCTCCCATTATCTGGGCGATCTGTGCCGGTGTCCTGCTGGGCGCGACGGGGCTCTATTCTGCCATGACCCGCTGGGGCGTGGCGGGAATCCTGGATTCCCTGACCTCTTTCCTGTCCGCACCTACGGGGATGCTGATTCTCCTGTCTGTGGGCTACGATCTGGTGCTCAGCGAGATTCGCTGGAAGGATACTGCCCGGTACATTGTCCTGCGTCTGGTGACCATGGCCGTTCTGCTGGTCATTTTAGTGGCAGTCAACCGGCTGTTCCTTGGCGGTATCATCCATGAGGGCGCAGCTGCTCTGCTGTTCCTGCTCCCGCCTCCTTATGTTCTGCCCATTTTTGCCGACGACCCGACTCAGCGCACCCAGCTCTCCTCCGCCCTGTCGGCTCTGACGCTGGTGACCCTGATTTTGTTCGCCGTTATGACCGGCGTGGTCGCCTGAGTGCCTAAATTTCATGCAAAAAGACGGAAGGCATCAATGCCTTCCGTCTTTTCGTGTTTCCTGTATTACTTCTCCAGAGGTCTGCCTTCCTTGTCGGTAAACTTATTGACCAAGATCTTGATCAGGTCAACAAGCCAGCCAATACCAAAGACACCCCCGGTCAGCATCCACACGATACCTGTGCCGACCTTGCCCACATAGAAGCGATGGACGCCGAAGCCACCAAGGAAGAAGCACAGAAGCAGGGTCACGATCCAGTTTCTGGGCGGATTGACGGCCGCCTCTACTTCCTCGGCAGTGGGATGGACAAAGTCCTCTACCGGCTCACCTGCAAAGATCTTCTTTGCGGTTTCCGTCACCTGATCGATATAAGCGCCCCGCTGCATAGGCAGATCCAGCATGCCCTTGACGCCCTTTCTGCCCAAACTGTTCTTATCCGTACGCATGGAAATACCACCCATGCTCACAGAAGAAGCGTTTTCCTGCACCAGAGGCGTCACCTTGACGGTGTTTTCCTTGATGGAAATGTGAATGATCACATCCGTGACTTTTTCTTTCTTGAAGGCAATGTGAGGCCCGCCGATACCCTTTTTCAGATCAAAGGGCATCTGAAATGCGGCGGCTCTTTCCTGAAGCTTCTCAAAAGCCTCCTCAATGGTCATGGGTGCGGTCAACTCAAAGGTCCTTGCCGTTGTTGCCTTGGCCATTTCTGTAATACTTGCCATGTTTTTTCCTCCTTATTTCTTTTTTGCACTGTCTTTGACAGCTATGCACATTCAGCCCACTGCCCCATCAAAGGGATACAGTGCCACCCGGAATTCCCCTGCACCGGCCATGGAGCCGATGCGGGCATAGACGGCGATACTGCCCCGATCATCCACAAAGATGGGCAAATTGAAGTTCACCGCCTCGTCAGACTGCGTCCATTCCAGCATTTCATAATAGCCGAATTCCTGCCGGTCTTCCTTGGGCAGAGACCCAAAGGTTTCTGTAAACACGGCTCCCGCGCCCTCCCGGACAGCCTCCAGGAAATAATCATGGTCGAGCAAAAGCCGGTCAAGGACTTCTTCCGTGGTCAAAAATGCGCCTGTTTCCAAATCATAATAGTAAGCTCTGTGTTCCTGCCAATTATGGCACTCGGCATAGATATGCAGGTACAAAACGCCCTCATACTGACCGCTTTCCCAGTCTACCTCATAATAGGAAAGAAACTCCTCCTGCGCCATGGCCTGTAATTCCATTTCGATCAGTGGCGAAAAATCATCCATGATCTGCCGGTTTACGGTCATGACAGCTTCTGCGTCTCCGTAGAACTGGGGCAGGCGGTAGATATAGTCGTAATCCGTCCCATATTGGTCTGTATATGCGCCGTGCATATCATACCAGCTGCCGAGATAGGACAGCGCGTACCGCGGTGACATTTCCATGGAGAACTGACCGTCCACCGGATAGAAGCAACGATCGATCTCGTCCTCAAAGGTCAGGCACAGATCTCCGTATTCATCCACGGACCACTGCCAGTTCATGGTGTGAGGATACGTTCCGTCGCCGGCCATTTCCGCCAGAACACTTACGCCGTCGCCTTCTTCAAGGGCAAACACACCATGGTAAACCTGCACCGGCTCGCCGGGTGCTTTCCACAGGAAAGAAACGTGTCCATCCTCACCGAATGTCACACAGCCGGTCTCCCAGCCATCCCAATAGCCCCATGTGCCCAGGAGCGCGCTGTCAGCCGTGCTCCCGCCTAAGATCTGCCGGAATTCCTCTGCTGTGGAGTGGTAGGAAAATGCCTCGTCTTTCACATAGTACTCGGCATCGGAATCGTCATAGTTCAGCACCACGCCCTCATCGGTCAGGGCAATGGAGCGGTTCTGGGGCATGGTGTCATAGAGGTCTCCGGTGGTCATCACGGAGAAGGTCTGACTTTGTCCGAAAACTGAGGCAAACTCTCCTGCCGTATCGTGATACCCTCCGTCATAAGGCCAGAATTCCTCTGCCCAGAAGCTGTAGACGCTCCCGTCCATACACAGATAGTGCTCCAGCAGGATGAAGTCGTCATAGGCCGTGATCTGCACATAGCCGTCTTCTCCCTCGTTTTCCGTTACGCAGTCCCGGTAAACGCCGTCAAAGACGGAAAGCTCCGGCTCATCATAAGTCTGGTCAACGGGGCTTTCGATCCCCGCTTCCGGCTCTGCCGGTGACACAGGCTCAGGCTCGGCTTTGTTGCAGGCGGTCAGCGCAAGCAGGATCATAAGCAGGCTCAATCCCCGAATTGGATGTTTCATACGATCCCTCCTGCTATGGTATTGACGGTCAGATCAGTGTACCTCAATGCTCTCCAGCATGGTCATGACATCCTCAGGATAGAGGTTGCGAACTTCCACAACAAAGGCTTTGCCCGTAGAAGTTTCAGCCACCATATAGGCCTGAGGGCCGTAGGTGTCGTCAAACAGCATCTGATAGGTGTTTTCGCCGATGGTGACTTCCTCATACTCGGCGCTTGCCAATGCCAGATGGGTGTACTCCAATTCGTGCTCCAGATCGGTCAGCTGCAGGTCGAGAATCTCCACCCACTTGGAGGCTTCCATATCCTCATGATACAGCGTCAATGCGCTGTTGCTTCTGGGCTCACCCACATACCAGCCCTTATCCAGAGTAATGCTGACATAGCCCTCGGGCGTGGTCACAGTCTCACCCTCAAAGGGGACTTCCTCTGTCTCCGGTACTTCTTCCACCGGCTCAGAGCGTGTAAATTCATAATACAGGTCGTCGCCTTCCACAGTCAGGACGTCTTCTTCCAGCTCATAATACAGGGACGTTTCTCCAATGTAGAAGTACTCGGTATCATAGATCAGGTCAACAGCATCCCCTGCCACGCACAGAACACCGGTGCCGTCGTCATAGAGTTCCACATAGGAATTGTCGGCCATGCCGTATTCCACCAACATATCATACTCCCAGGTTTCACCGGCTGCGGACAGATAGCTGGCAGCATAGTAGCCGGCCACGCCTTCGGCAATATCCAGACAGATCTCCACTTCGGACAGATCCACCGTCAACTCGATGGGCTCAAGCTCTTCAAAGCTGTCGCTAAAGGTGAATACCACCGGCTGTGTCAGGTTCTCCAGATCATAGATCATGCAGACCTCCAGAGAATCACCGGGATCGATCTCTTCATACAGGCTGTCGTCCAGCTCCACACCGTTGTATGTATAGGAACCGGTCCACAGTTCTTCTCCGCTCTGATTGGCGTAGGTGGTGATGCACCACGCGGCACAGTCTTCATAATCGCCCGTCTTGGTGAAATTAAAGAAGCTCAGCAGAACAGGATCGCCGTAGTCATCGGTAACCACCTTACTGCCAAGGTATTCCAGCGTTCCCTCATCGGGGATCTCAATGAGCTGTCCGCAGGCGGTCTCTCCGCCCAGAGGCTCTTTGCCGGGGTAGGCCGATTCAATGGGCGGATCGCTGACATCTTCCAGTCCTCCGGGGCCGTCTTCTATATCGGGCTCTTTCTTGCACCCAAACAGGGTCGTGAGCATCAGCAGAGCAAGCAGTAACGCAAGAATTCTTTTCATGATTTTTTCTCCTTTCTTGATGGGGTCGTACCAAATCCCTCTGATTTATTTTTATCAAAGCAGGAGAAGAATTTCATGGTCCAGAGGGGTTATCTTCATGGGCCATATAGGGGGTAATAGAAAAAATGCACAATCCGGAGAGTTCCGGATTGTGCATCTTGTTTCATTGGGACTATGTTCAGTTTCCATTCAGCTTGATGAGCAGTTCGCTCCGACTGGAGACCTGCAACTTATCATAAATATGCGCTGTATGCTTTTTCACCGTGTTTTCCGTGACAATCAAAGCGTCCGCGATCTCTTTGCGCTTTTTGTTCTCCAGCATCAGTTGCAGAACTTCCATCTCCCGGGCGGTCAGCTGTGCCAGCTCCGGATGGGAAAGGGAAAGATCGTCGGCCGGTGCTTCCTGTTGCAGTACGCCGTATTCCTGCACCAGACTGTAAAGCAAAAGCAGTAACAGCTCCGTTATCACATAGGAAACGGACAGGAATTCAAAATTCCAATCGATCAGCTGTTCCACAAACCAAACCGCAATATTCCAAAGCACCAGAGTTGCAAGGACTGTCGCATATTTGAATGGCACCGCTTTTTCCCTGAGAACAGAATGTGCGATCACACCTACCATCGAGCCAAAATAGGCAAACAGATAAATGAAATATACGATATGCAGTGGACCGTATACCTTTTTCAGCGTCGCTACACCGCCCACATATTCTACAGACACTTCCTTATAGTATAGCTGTAAGTACCCTCCGCTTGCCGCCAGCAGGAACACCAGAACACTGACCGTGATCAGCGTGCCCAATACCCAAGGCCTTATCCGCAGGTCGCAGGTGTTCATAATGATGATCAGCATACAAAGAGGCAAAAACACAGAGCCCAGATAGGCGATCCGGTTGGCCAGCATGGCCTCCTCCAGAGATTTGGAAATGGAGAGGGCAAAATATCCCAGATTTACCACAAAAACAGAGATGAACAGCAGTAAAAACCAAAGTTCCTTCTTCTTTGCAAGCCAGCAGTAGCCAAGGACCACCGACAGGGACAGCACAGCCATAACGCCATAGATCCACGCCATACAGCAACTTCCCTCAGAATTGGTCGCAGTGCCTGTGGCAAAGACATGACAGGTCAAGGCAAAAGCAAATACCAAAAACAGCGCAAGGCGCAACACTGACCTGTTCCAACGTATTTGATTGTTTCCCATCAGCACGCGCTCCTTTGCAGTATTTTCTCTATTATAACACATTCCGGAAAAAAGAGAAAGGGAAAAACTGCACTCTGCCGTATCACACTTCCCCGCTGCGCCTTTTGCAGTAAAATCACGCATATTTTACCATGAAAATCGTCGGATATTTGACATCTTCCGGGGAAATCTATTGTTGCGGTACCCAAACTAATCGATTTTGAGGAGATGGAGAATATGAGTTCCAAGAACAACAACCAGCTGAACATTCCCGAAGCTCGCGAAGCCATGGACAAGTTCAAGATGGAAGCCGCTTCCGACGAGG
>JAZSAW010000148.1:0-3764 GCA_045602105.1 Candidatus Avilachnospira sp. | reverse complement strand
CGAAACACTTCCAGATTGGTGCGGTCGTGGACGATCTCCGTAGAGGGTGCGTTGGTCTGGGTGGGATAATAGGCCATATCCAGATTCTTGACGATACGCTTGACCACTTTATGGGGCGCACCCTCGGCAGGGATGATCTGCGCCAGCTTTCCATCGAGCCCATAGCTGTGCTGGTACAAAGACGGAACATACACGCCGGCAATCGCCGACACCTCTCGAAGGAACTTTTCCTTACTCCAACCCTCGGTCTTGGCCTTATCATACAGTGTGAGAATCTCGGGAGTCATCTCCTCCCCTTCTCCCACGCAGAAAAAGTCAACAAAATCCGCCAGAGGCTCAGGATTTACGGCACAAACGCCTCCTGCAAACACCAGACCGTGAAGACCGGGTCTATCCTTGCTCCGCAAGGGAATTCCCGCCAAATCCAGCATATTGAGGATGTTGGTATAGCTCATTTCGTAGCCGATGGTAAAGGCCACCAGATCAAAGTCACGGACTGGGTCCTGACTTTCCAGTGCATAGAGGGGAATCCCTTCCTGCCGGAGCTGTTGCTCCATATCTCCCCAAGGGGCAAACACTCGCTCACACCAGACGCCGTCCATATTGTTCATGACGCCGTAGAGGATACGCATACCGATATTGGACATGCCGATCTCGTAGGTGTCCGGGAAGCAAAATGCCACGCGCAGGCGCACTTCGGCCTTGTCCTTGACGACCTGACCGTATTCACCACCCACATAGCGGGCAGGCTTTTGCACCTGTGGCAAAATTCTCTGTAAACGCTGCTTCATTGCTGTTCCTCTTTATGTTCTTTGGTATGGCTTTATTTTAGCGGTTATCCGGTAGAAAATCAACCGGCTTTTACGGCTTCTCCACCGACGCCGTACCGGCACGCCATAAGATGGCCAGCACAGCAAAAATGGGCCATAACCCACTTTGCAGTTCTGCGACTACCCAACAAGCGCCAACCATAAGTAAGCAGCAAACAACGCCGGATATAACAGACAATACTCGCGTAACTGTCTGCAGTTCACAGTGCAGAGAGAGAACAGCGCCAAGTATCCGGCCGCCGTCCATAGGATAGAGAGGAAGCAGATTGACTGCGCTGAGGCACAGGGACACTACGGCAAATTCAGCCGCCCAGCGATAAGAGATCACAGTCGCCAGAAGCCCCGCCATTGGCCCTGCCAGCGCGCAAAGAAGCTCCTTGCCATAAGAAGGAAAAGATCCGGAAAGCACCGCTCCGGAAAGTCCAATATGTAAACTCTGAACAGGGACGTTCAGAAACAGCATAGCAAGAGCGTGTCCCAGCTCATGACAAGTCAGTGCCAGCAAAAAATATAAACAAAGTCTGCTGTTCACCCACGCCATCAGGCAAACAGAGGCGACAAAACCCGGTTTAATCTGTATCCGCATGGGCAAAAAGGATCTCCGCAGTTTCCCCAAGGGTCTCTTTCAAGGGCATACCGGTCTCCAGTCCCTCTGCCAGAACGCCAAAGGCTTCCCGGACAGGACTGTCCTCCAAGCCCGTCAGGGCGTCCTTGACTTGTCCGCCTAAGGCAGGATAGCAATACCGGCAAACGCCCAAAAGCAAAAGACAGGCAGCCAATACATAGATGCCTGACAAAAATGTGGCCAGATAAGGCTTTTTTTCCAAATCGTCACTCCCCTTCAGGAAAGCCTATGCCACCGTAAGAGGATTATGCAGAAAAAGGACCGGATCATAGTCCGGTCCTTTGCTTATTTCTTTCCTGCCAGATATTCCTCAGCCTGCTGGACCGCGATCGCCCCATCCGCCACTGCTGTGACCACCTGTCGCACAGACTTCGTCCGCACATCTCCCACGGCATAAACACCGGGGATATTGGTCAGGGTACTCTCATCCGACAGGATATACCCGCCCTCATCCAGTTCCAGCTGTCCCGCCACCAACTCGGTGGCAGGTTTTCTGCCAATGCTGATAAAGACGCCGTCGCAGGACAGTTGTGTGAGCTCTCCCCCGTGGACATTTCGCAGGGTAACTCCGGTGACCGGTCCGTTCCCGTGGATGGCAACGACCTCCGAATTCCAGTGAAACTCCACATTTTCCGCCTCCATTAAGGGCTCGTGATAGACTTTTGTTGCCCGCAGACTGTCCCGCCGGTGTACGACAATGACTTTACTTGCCAGTCTGGAAAGGGTCAAAGCATCGGCAACTGCCGTATTTCCGCCCCCTACAACGACCACTGTTTTCCCCCGATAAAATGCTCCATCGCAGGATGCGCAGTAGTGTACGCCCATGCCTACCAGTGACTGTTCCTCAGGCAGTCCCAGTTCTCTGGGATTTGCACCTGTTGCCAAAACGACAGTTCTGCCATAGAACGCTCCCTCACTGGTATGGAGGACCTTGACCTCACCGGTCAGCTCCACACCTGTGACCTCCGTCATAACAGTCTTTGCTCCAAAGCGCTCCGCGCCCTGCTTCATATTCTCTCCCAGCGTAAATCCATCAACCCCATCCTCAAAACCGGGATAGTTGTCGATCTGGCGGGTCAGCGCCATCTGTCCACCGGGGAATAGCCGTTCCAGTACCAGTGCATCCAAACCGGCTCTGGCTGCGTAAAGAGCCGTGGTATATCCACCGGGACCGCCACCAATGATCAGCATATCATAAATACGTTTATCCATTTCCGTTCTTCCTTTCTTCCGTTTTCTATTCTTGTCATTATATTATCCGAAAGGAGGAAAAACATCTGTGATGAAATCACAAAAGACCCTGACTAGTATGGTCAGGGTCTTTTGTGAGGGGCAAGAAGCCACCAAGACAAGCAATTCGCCCTCGTCGGCGTATGGGGATACGGTAGAGGGCGAATTGCGCTGTAAGTCAAAACGCCTTGCGAAGCAAGGACTTGCAGGAATCTCCGGTAACAGCATCATCTGATTCTTCCTGCATCTACCGGATTTGAACTCACCAACTGTCAATAATTTCGTTTTGACGTTTAGTGGATTCTTTGTCACTCAGATTAAGTCGATCAGACCGCTCTCCCTGGTGATCCGGGCTACATCCTCAAACTTATTGAGGGCGCACAGATGGATTCCGTCGATACCGCAGGCACGGTATTCGTCGATCTGCTTGATGGTATACTCGATACCGGCTTCCTTAAAATCAGCCTTCTTCTGCTCTGCGGCAGCATCAAAGGGCTCTTTGTCAAAGGGATTGGGGAAAATCCAATACTTGGAGATCAGCTCACAAAGAGCACGGGGCATAACACAGCCGTTACGGCTCAGTGCCATATTGATGGTGGCCGCCTGATCCAGAATGGGCATGATACCCACATCCACAGGCATCCAGATACCGGCCGCGCGAATGGCATCCAGCCACCAGCGGAACTGGTCCATATCCCAGCAAAGCTGTGTCATGATGTAATCCGCACCATTATCCTGCTTCTGCTTCAGAAAAGCAATATCCGCCTCAATGCTGCGGCAGGCAATATGACCCTCAGGAGAGCCGGCCACCGCAATACAGAACTTATCGCCAAATTCCTGCCGGACAAACTTGACCAGCTCTGTGGCATAATGGAGATCGCCACCGGTACCGGTCCAGCCAAAAGGCAGATCGCCACGGAGTGCCAGCATATGATCAATGCCGTGATCCAGATAGGTCTGCAGCTGTTCCTTAATGCCTTCCTTGGTGTTGCCGATGCAGGTAAAGTGGGTCACACCGGTGCACTTGCCATCAGCCACAATCTTATCCAGAACCTCCAGGTTCTTGCCTACATTGGTAC
>JAZSAW010000147.1:0-4658 GCA_045602105.1 Candidatus Avilachnospira sp. | reverse complement strand
TACCCAAACCTACGACATGGAGCGCTAAGCTATGTCCAGAATCATCGGAATAGACCTGGGGACGACCAACAGCTGTGTTGCTGTTATGGAAGCCGGAGAGCCGGTGGTCATCCCCAGTGCAGAGGGCAGTCGGACGACGCCTTCTGTGGTGGCTTTTTCCCGTACCGGTGAGCGCATGGTGGGGCAGATCGCCAAGCGTCAGGCGGTGACCAACCATGAGCGCACGGTGTCTTCCATCAAGCGGGAAATGGGAACCGGCTATAAAGTGAATATCGATGGAAAACGCTATACGCCGCAGGAGATCTCCGCCATTTTGATTCAGAAGCTCAAGAGGGACGCCGAGAGCTATCTGGGCGGTCCGGTGACGGAGGCGGTCATTACCGTGCCCGCCTATTTTACCGACGCCCAGCGACAGGCCACCAAGGATGCCGGCAAAATTGCCGGTCTGGAAGTCAGGCGCATCATCAATGAGCCTACGGCGGCGGCTTTGGCCTACGGCGTGGACAAGGAAGAGCCCCAGAAGATCATGGTCTACGATCTGGGCGGAGGCACTTTTGATGTGTCCATTCTGGATATTTCCGGAGGAGTCATCGAGGTGCTGGCCACAGCTGGCAACAACCATCTGGGCGGTGACGATTTTGACCGCTGTCTGATGGACGAGCTGGTCAGGGAGTTTCGGAAGGCTTACCGGCTGGATCTGAGCCGTGACCCTGTGGCCATGGAGCGCATCCGGGAGGCGGCGGAAAAGGCCAAGATCGAGCTGTCGTCCATGAGCCAGACCACGGTGTCTTTGCCCTATATCGCCGTAGGACGGGATGGGCCACTGCATCTGGAGCAGACGGTGACCCGCGCTCGCTTCAACGAGCTGACCGCCCATCTGGTGCAGGCCACCCGTGGGCCTGTGGATCAGGCCATCAACGATTCCGGCGTGCCTCTGAGTCAGATCAGCAAGGTGCTGATGGTCGGTGGCTCCAGCCGTATCCCTGCGGTGCAGGAACTGGTGCAGTCCATGACCGGCAGGCTTCCCTTCAAGGGCATCAACCCCGATGAGTGCGTGGCCATGGGCGCGTGCCTGCAGGCGGGCGTCCTTTCCGGCGCGGTGACCGGACTGCTTCTGCTGGACGTGACCCCACTGTCCTTGGGCATTGAAACTGTGGGCGGTGTGTGCACCCGAATCATTGAGCGCAATACCACCTTGCCCATTCGCAAGAGCCAGATCTTTACCACTGCCGCCAACTACCAGAGCTCTGTGGACATCCATGTCCTGCAGGGAGAGCGTCCCATGGCCAAGCAGAACAAGGAACTGGGACGGTTTCAGCTGACCGGCATCCGCCGGGCTCTGCGGGGCGTGCCCCAGATCGAGGTCACCTTTGCCATTGACGCCAACGGAATTGTTCAGGTGACAGCCAAGGATCTGGCCACGGGACGGGCACAGGATATTACCATCACGTCCTCCTCCAATATGAGTCAGGCGGATATTGACCGGGCTGTCCGGGAGGCGGAGGAATATGCCCAAAGAAAGGCGCAGAGTGAAGTACAAGAGGAAACCATAGACGCGGAATTTGAACAATTGTAAAAATTTTTAAGGATGTCAAGTATTTTTGCTTGACATCCTTTCAAAAGCCCGCTATAATAACCAAGCTGTCAAGCAAAAAACCTTGAAAGGCAGGGAAAGCCATGAAGCATAACGCACTGGAAATGACCCTGTTGCTTGACTACTACGGCGAACTTCTCACGGAAAAGCAGAAAACCTGCTTTGACCTGTATTACAATCAGGATCTTTCTCTTGGCGAGATCGCAGAGGAAGCGGGGATCTCCCGTCAGGGCGTTCACGACTCTCTGGCCCGTGCCGAGGCGTCCTTGCTTGCCATGGAAGAAAAGATCGGCTGTGTGGCCAGAGCCGGACGGCAGCAGAACGCGCTGGATGCCATCTGCCGGGCAGCCCGGAAGCTTGCTGAGATTCCTGAGGCGCAGAAACTGGCGCAGGAGATCATGCAGGCTGTGGATGAGATAAAGGAGTAAACATGGCATTTGAAGGCTTGACGGAAAAAATTTCCGCCACATTCAAAAAGCTCCGGGGCAAGGGTCGGCTCACCGAAGCCGATGTCAAAGCCGCCATGCGGGAGATTCGTCTGGCGTTACTGGAAGCCGATGTGAGCTATAAGGTAGTCAAGGACTTTGTTGGAAAAGTGACCGAGCGCGCCGTTGGCGCTGACGTCATGGAAAGCCTGACTCCCGCCCAGATGATCGTCAAGATCGTCAACGAAGAGCTGACCGCCCTGATGGGCAGTGAAAATCAAAAACTCTATCAGGCGTCTCAGCCTCCTACCATCGTCATGCTGGTGGGTCTGCAGGGCGCAGGTAAGACCACCAACGGCGCAAAGCTGGCGGGACTGTTCAAAAAACAGGGAAAACGCCCCTTGCTTGTGGCCTGCGACGTCTACCGTCCTGCCGCCATCAAACAGCTTCAGGTGGTGGGTGACCAGCTGGGCATCCCCGTTTTTGAAATGGGACAGGGTGACCCGGTGGAAATTGCCAAAGCCTCTGTGGCTCACGCGGTGCGCCACGGTAACGATATGGTGTTTCTGGACACCGCCGGCCGGCTCCATGTGGATGAGGAGCTGATGAACGAGCTGAAAGCCATCAAAGCCGAGGTCAAGCCCCACGAGATCTTGCTGGTGGTGGATGCCATGACCGGTCAGGACGCGGTCAATGCCGCCCAGACCTATAATGAATGGCTGGACATCGACTCCGTCATGCTCTCCAAGCTGGACGGTGACGCCCGTGGCGGTGCAGCTTTGTCTGTCAAGGCGGTCACCGGTAAGCCCATCAAATTCGCCGGTATCGGCGAAAAGCTGGATCAGATCGAGCCTTTCCACCCGGAGCGTATGGCTTCGAGAATTTTGGGCATGGGCGATGTGCTGACCCTCATTGAAAAGGCCGAGCAGGCTTTGGATATGAAAAAGGCGGCGGAGCTGGAAGAGCGTCTGCGCAAAAACAAATTCACCCTGCAGGATTTTTACGATCAGCTGAAGCAGGTGAAGAATATGGGCCCCATGGAGGATATTCTGTCCATGATGCCCGGCGTGAACATGAACGCCCTCAAGGGCGCGAAGGTGGATGAAAAGGCCATGGGTCGCACCGAGGCCATTATCCTGTCCATGACCCCCTATGAGCGGGAAAATCCCGGCTGTCTGGGTCATAGCCGGAAACGGCGAATCGCCGCCGGCGCGGGCGTCAAGGTGGAGGAGATCAACCGTCTGCTGAAGCAGTTCGACGCCATGAACAATATGATCAAGCAGTTCTCCGGCCCCGGCGCAGCCAAGAAGCTGAAAAAGCTCCAGCGCATGGGCGGAGGCTTTCCGGGACTGCCCGGTATGTAAGCTTCGTTTCGTGGATACCACGACGAGATAGAAAGTATGAAGAAAATCTGGAGGTGAACCCACTATGGTAAAGATCAGACTGAGAAGAATGGGTGCAAAGAAGAACCCCTTCTACAGAATCGTTGTCGCTGACTCCCGCAGCCCCCGTGACGGCCGCTGCATCGAGGAGATCGGTACCTATGATCCCCTGACCAACCCCGCCACTGTCAAGGTGGATGCCGAGAAGGCTCAGGGTTGGATCAAGAACGGCGCCCAGCCCACCGATACGGCCAAGGCACTGCTGAAGAAGGCCAACGTGCTGTAATTCTGCCCAAGGAGTTAGACCATGAAAGAACTTTTGCTGTATATGGCAAAGAATCTGGTCGACAACCCCGATGCCGTGACCGTTACCGAGCTGGAAGGCGAGACCACAGTTTTGGAACTGCGGGTCGCGCCGGAGGATATGGGTAAGGTCATCGGCCGTCAGGGGCGCATCGCCAAGGAGATTCGCACGATCATCAAGTCTGTCGCTCAGCGCGAAGGCAAGAAGGTCTCCGTGGACATTGTTGAATGACAGAAAAAGAGCTGGCAGAGGGCAGCGCATTTTCTGTCAGTCTGGCAAAAGAGTGGTTTTTGACCTCTGAGGAGATGTTTATGGAAAATTATTTTCAGCCTAATATGACCCTGCGGGAGGTCAACCAGATCAGCGCGCTTGGTCTGGCCCACTGCGGGGATGCTGTTTTTGAACTGTTGGTGCGTACATGGCTGTGTACCCATGGCGGGGTCAAGGCGGGGGCTTTGCATAAAGCTACGGTGTCCTATGTGTCCGCGCCGGCGCAGGCGGAGCGGGTGGAGCGGATGCTTCCCCTGCTTACGGAGGAGGAGCAGTCCCTTTACCGCCGTGGGCGCAACGCCCATGTTCATGGCGTGCCCAAAAACGCCACTCAGGAGCAATATTCCAAGGCTACGGGTCTGGAATGTCTCATCGGCGGACTGTATCTCATGGGTCGCCGGGAACGAATCAACCAACTGTTTGTCATGACCATGGAGGAGCAAGATGCCCTTTGATGCCGGATTTCTCTCCGCTCTGACGGAGGAACTGCGCCCCACAGTGGTGGGGAGCAAGATCGACAAAGTCCAGATGCCCGCAAGGGATACGGTCATATTGCAAATTCGCGGGGCAGGCGGAAACGGGAAACTTCTTCTGTCCCTGTCCCCCAATTCCCCCCGTCTGCACCTGACGGAGCAAAGTCTGGAAAATCCCCCTCAGCCCCCCATGTTCTGTATGCTTCTGCG
>JAZSAW010000146.1:0-6032 GCA_045602105.1 Candidatus Avilachnospira sp. | reverse complement strand
GCGAGTTGCTTGTCTTGACGCCTTCTTTGCCCTCTGTCAGGCTGTCAAAACCGCTCCTGATTTCCGGGGAAATCAGGAGTGATTTTTTACGATAGACTGATCTGATTCAGAATATGACTGTAAATGGTCTCCACGGCGCAGTCGGGAAAATCCCGGGCAAGGGTTTTCTGCCATGCCTGAAGCCGGGGCTCATCTTCCAGAAGCCGGCAGGTGAGATCGGTCAGTCCCTTGGCTGTTCTGGCCGTGACCCCATAGCCATGGCGGACCATAAAGTCCAGGTTTCGGGTCTCACAACCGGGGACAGCGTTGATATACACCACCGGCAGACGCTTCATCAGTACCTCTGTGGTGGTCAGTCCGCCGGCCTTGGTGAGCATCAGGTCGGCAGCATCCATATACAGATCCATTTGTTTGGTAAAGCCCACAATACGCACAGCAGGGGAGAGCTTGGCATTTTCCAGCTTCTTCTTCAGCCGTTCGTTGGTGCCACAGACCACCACCAGATGATCCTCAGGGGATAGAGCGCGGTCCAGAAGCTGGGTCAGCTTTTCCATGGGGCCTGCCCCCATACTGCCACAGGTCAGAAGTACCAGCTTGCCCTCTACTGGCAGACCCAACTCCCGCCGAGCCTGTTCCCGGGGACGCTTAGCGTAGAATGCCGGACGGACAGGGATGCCTGTTGCCATGAGCTTGTCCTCCGGTACACCGTGGGACATAAACTCTGCCTTCAGACCTTCGTGGGGGATAAAGTAGCCGTCCAGTCGGCTGTCTGCCGCACCGGGACTGCAGGTGTAGTCCGTAGCGATAAAGAAGCTGGGTACAGAGAAGCCGAACTTCCGGATGGCTGCGGTGACGATGTGACCGGCAAAGACATGGACACATAGCACCGCATCGTAATCCGTCTTGCCGGCGGCCTGATAAAAACCTTCGGCACAGCTTTCACACTGGCTGATGATGAACTTGTTGGGGTGATTTTCCTCATAGCGGTAGCCCAGACCGAAAAGACGGGGGGCTCTGCGGTAGAGCAGTACATGACCTCCACTGATGAGCTTGGCCTTGGCAGGGTGAAGAAAATCCAGACAGTCCAGAATCACACATTGGTGACCCTGCTGAGTAAAGTAGTCGGAAAGGGCAACGGCGGTGGAATGATGACCGCCACCGGTGTTGCAGGAGAGGATCAAAAATTTCATGGCAGGCTGTTGCCTCCTTGGTAGCGCCTGAGTTTTGCTCATATTAGGTTACCGCAAAAATGTGAATATTATTTGAACACCGGGAGAAAAACTTTCCGTCAGGCAGTCAGGAGCGTTTTTCCCAATTCTGTAAACACCAGATCGTAGCCTGCGGGGGTAAGATGGATACCATCCCGGGCGATCAGTTGGGTGTAATCCCGGCGGGAGAGAAAGCGGTTGCGAATATCCGCCAGAGGAAGGCGCAGTTCTCCGGCCAAACGGGCGACAGCGTTGGAGTACATCTCCTGCCACCGGTAGATCATCTGCACATCCCCCAGCCAGTGGAGAATGGCTTTTGTGTCACAGCCCTGACGGCCGATACGTTCCAGATAGCGCTGGGCGTCCAAAGGGGGGAGGGTCATCAGAACAGGCTGGACGCCTGCCTGCTTCAGGCTTTGGGCCATGGAGCGGAGATTATCCAGAAACCGGGACAGAGAAAGATGGGGAAAATGTTCCCGGTCAGGCGCATTTGCCACCTCCTGCCAATTGTGGTCACAGTCATTGCCCCCAAATTCCAGCAGTGCCCATTGACAGTCCATACCCTGCTCCAGATCCTTTTGCAGGACACCCTGACCTCTTTCTGAGGTATAGCCGAAATGGGCACGGTTAACGGTCTCAATGCCTGTGGCATCGTGGAGCTTTTCCAGCAAACCTCTGGCCAGAGGGCGGTATTTATCATGCTCATCCACAGTGACGGCTTTCATGATTGAATCTCCGTAAATATGCAGTTTCATTGGACGACCTCCGCAACAACTGGTATTTTATACTAGATAACATAATTCTAACATCATATCTTGCGGATGTCAACAGGTGATTGACAGTTTATTACAATGTGTGTTATACTGACAAAAAAGGAGGGGTATTATGGAATTTTCTATCCCCAGATGGAAACAATTGCCGGGTCTGGCTTTGTATATGGATCAGGTGCTTCTGGTGTTGGGTGGGATATTGGAGCCTCTGTCCACGGAGGAAAACCCCATGGTCACCGCCACCATGATCAATAACTATGTGAAAATGAAGCTGACGCCTCCTCCGGAGAAGAAGAAATATTCCCGGGCCCATGTGGCCAGTTTTCTAATGATCTGCCTGCTGAAAAAGGTCTTTTCCCTGACGGAAGTTTCCGCTCTGCATGAGCAGTTTGGCGATCTGGAGAAGACTTACGACCTGTTCTGCCGGGAACTGGAACTGCGCCTGCAGGATCCTGCCGGGGAGGACAGTCCTCAGTGTCCGGGTATCCTCTGTGCCTGTGTGCGAGCCGTGGCCTGCAAGCTCCGGGTAGAGCTTCTGCTGGCGCAGGAGGAGAAGAAAAAGATTTCTGCGGAAAATTCCGAGCAAAAGCTTGACACAGAATAAGAATTGTGCTAGAATACTTCAGGTCAATAAAGAAGGAGCGGTAGCACCGCAACTCACCTTAAGCAATTGCGCGAAAAGGTCAAAACTGTTTCATCCATCGCCGGTCAACCGGGCGGATGTTATGTTTGCGGGTGCTATAGGCATCCGCGTTTTGTATTTTGGAGGTGTTTCTCATCGCGAAGTTAGAACATCAGCTCAATGAGGAGATCCGCGACAAGGAAATTCGTGTGATCGGTGCTGACGGCGAACAGCTTGGCATCATGTCCTCTGCCGATGCGCAGAAAATGGCCTATGACAAGGATCTGGATCTGGTGAAGATCGCGCCCAACGCGACGCCTCCGGTGTGCAAGATCATGGACTACGGCAAGTTCCGTTTCGAGCAGATGAAGAAGGAAAAGGAAGCCAAGAAGAACCAGCGTGTGGTGGAAGTGAAGGAAGTTCGTATGTCTCCCAACATCGACACCAACGACTTTAACGTCAAGCTCAAGAACGCCCAGAAGTTCCTGAAAGAGGGCAATCGCGTCAAGGTGACCGTCCGGTTCCGTGGTCGTGAAATGGCCCACACCTCTATTGGCGAAGTTCTGCTGAAGCAGTTCGGCGAGCAGTGTGCCGAGATGGCAACTGTGGAGAAGAACCCCAAGCTGGACGGACGTCATATGACCATGTTCCTTAGCCCCAAGGCTGCAAAATAAAGTTGTCAATACACGGAAGGAGAATATATTATGCCCAAGTTTAAGACGCACAGTGGCGCGAAGAAAAGATTTAACCTGACGAAGTCCGGTAAGGTCAAGAGAGCCCACGCATTCAAGAGCCATATCCTCACCAAGAAGACCACCAAGAGAACCAGAAATCTGCGTAAGAATGGTTATGCCGATGTGACCAACACCGAGGCCATCAAGCAGATGATTCCCTACAAATAATCGGTCGTTTAGATAGGAGGATAACGAAATGGCAAGAATTAAAGGCGCAATGATGACGCGCAAGAGAAGAAATAAAGTTCTGAAGCTGGCTAAGTCCTACTGGGGCTCCAAGTCCACCCACTTCAAGATGGCCAAGCAGGCTGTCATCAAGTCCGGCACTTATGCCTATGTGGGTCGTAAGCTGAAGAAGAGAGAGTTCCGTCAGCTGTGGATCGCCCGTATCTCCGCTGCTGTTGCCCCCATGGGCCTGAACTATTCCCGCTTTATGTACGGTCTGAAGAAGGCCGGTATCGAGATGAACCGTAAGACTCTGTCTGAAATGGCCATCAACGACGCCGCCGCTTTCGCCGCTCTGGTGGAGACCGCCAAGAAGGCTCTGTAAGTTCATACACCGTGCAGGACGCAGAAGCTTTCTTCTGCGTCCTGTTTTGTTTGGAGGAAACCGACTATGGCCTATAAAGCAGTTTTGTTTGATATGGATGGGGTGCTGATCGAATCCGAATGGCTGATCCGGGAAACCGGGATTCAGGCGTTGGCTGAGTATGGCGTGAAAGCTCAGCATGAGGACTTTCTGGAATTCACCGGCTGTGGCGAAGACCGTTTTATCGGCGGAGTGGCAGAGAAGTACGGTCTGACCTATACTCCTGCCATGAAGGAGCGGGCCTACGATTTTTACGGTCAGCGGGTGGCCAAAGACGGAAATCTGCCCAAGGATGTCTTGAAGACCCTGCAGACCCTCCGGGACAGAGGTTATCTTCTGGCCATCTGTTCTGCCGCCGATCTGCGGAAGGTGAATTATAATCTCTCCGCACTGGGCGCAGATGAGGGGCTGTTTTCTGCCATCGTCACCGGCACGGATGTCACCCGGAAAAAGCCTTTTCCGGATATCTATCTGGAGGGCGCACGGCGTCTTGGCGTAGCCCCGGAGGACTGTCTGGTGGTGGAGGATGCCGTCAGCGGTGTTCTGGCTGCCCATGCCGCCGGCATGGATTGCGCCGCCGTCCCTACGACCTTTACTCCGGAACGGCTTCGCAATGAGGCAAATCCCAAATACCTTTTGGACGAGCTGTGCCGGCTCACCGACCTGCCCGACCTGCAATAAGAAAAAGACCGCTTTCACAGAAGCGGTCTTTTTCTTATTCGAGCTCGAAAGCACCTGTATACAGCTGATAATAAGTGCCCTTTTGGGCGATGAGATCATCATGGTCGCCACGCCCAATGATCCTGCCGTGATCCAGCACCATAATGGCGTTGGAATTGCGGACGGTACTGAGCCTGTGGGCGATGACGAACACCGTCCGTCCCTTCATCAGCTGATCCATACCACGTTGCACGATAGCTTCCGTGCGGGTATCGATGGAGGAGGTAGCCTCATCCATGATCATCACCGGCGGATCAGCCACAGCCGCACGGGCGATGGACAGAAGCTGACGCTGTCCCTGACTGAGCCCTGAGCCGTCCCCGGAGAGTACCGTCCGATACCCCTGAGGAAGCATCATAATAAAATCATGGGCATTGGCCAGCTTGGCGGCAGCGATACATTCTTCGTCCGTGGCGTCCAGCTTGCCGTAGCGGATGTTATCCATGACCGTTCCCGTGAAGAGGTTTACATCCTGCAATACTACGCCCAGAGAACGGCGCAGATCGGGCTTTTTGATCTTGTTGATGTTGATACCGTCGTAGCGGATCTTACCATCGGCAATATCGTAGAAACGGTTGATGAGGTTAGTGATGGTGGTCTTTCCCGCGCCGGTAGCCCCCACGAAGGCGATCTTCTGTCCGGGCTTGGCATAGAGACTCACATCGTGGAGAACGGTTTTGCCTTCCTCATAGGCGAAATCCACCTCGCTGAGACGCACATCGCCGGTAAGCTCCGTGTAGGTCAGACTGCCGTCCTGATGGGGATGCTTCCATGCCCAAAGACCGGTCCGCACAGGGGATTCCGTCAAACTGCCGTCATCAGCCCGCACAGCGTTGACCAGAGTGACATAGCCTTCATCTTCCTCCGGTTTCTCATCCAGAAGATCGAAAATACGCTCTGCACCGGCCATAGCCATGATCACTGCGTTGAACTGCTGGGAGATCTGGGAAATGGGGCGGGTAAAGTTTTTGGACAGTTGCAGAAATACCGTGATACCGCCCAAGGTGATAAACCGCTCGCCGGTAGCCACTGCCAGCGTACCGCCTACAATGGCGATGAGAACATACTGCAAATTGCCTAAGTTCATCATAATGGGCATGAGGATGTTGGCAAAGGTGTTGGCCTGAGTGGCGTTTTCCTGCAATTCCTTATTGCGCCGATCAAAATCCGCCTTGGTCTCGGCCTCGTGGCAGAAGACCTTGACCACCTTTTGCCCGTGAATCATTTCCTCGATATATCCGTTGAGGTTGCCCAGAGATTTTTGCTGAGCCATGAAATACTTGGCGGAGTTTCCACCGATCATCCCAACGACCTTCAGCATGACCACCAGGCACAAGATGACGAAAACCGTCAGAATGGGACTGCGGATGATCATGGTGATGAAGATGG
>JAZSAW010000145.1:0-2626 GCA_045602105.1 Candidatus Avilachnospira sp. | reverse complement strand
TGACCAAATTGGGAAATTTTTTGGAAAAACAGAAAAAAGTGCTTGCAAATCTCTGCCCCTTGTGGTAGTATATTGGGGCGCAACAGCGCTGTATGCGCCGGTAGCTCAGTTGGATAGAGTGACTGGCTACGAACCAGTAGGACAGGGGTTCGAGTCCCTTCCGGCGTGCCAAAAAACCAGATACCCATACGGGTATCTGGTTTTTTGATATTCAGGCGGGACTCGAAAGAGAAATCGCAATATGCCGGTGGCATATGGTATTATCTTTCCAATAGAGACCATAAGTTAACATGAAAAATCCAGATACGCATTCGGGCATCTGGATTTTTCATGTACGGTTGGCAAATGGTTTTACAACCCGATCTCCTCAAAGCCGGATCTTCTCAGACGCAAGGTGGAACGGAAGCCCAGAGATTTGAGCTTTTCCGCCACCTGTTCGTAATGGCAGGACAGGTAGTTGGCATCGTGGCAATCGCTGGTGACGATGACCGTTGCCCCACGCTGGAGGATATGCCGTAAAATGGCATCGCCGGGGTAGGGGGTCGTGCGGTAGCCCCGGGAGATCGCACCGGTATTGACTTCCAGCACCATGCCACGCTCCAGAGCGCAGTCCACGGCTTCCAGTGCCGGGTGGAGGTAGCGGGGGTCTGTTTCGTCAAAACAGGGATACTGTTCGTTGAATTTGGTCAGCAGGTCGATATGTCCGGCGATCTGGGCAGGGGAGCTTGCATAGGTATTGGCGCAAACCTGAAAATATGCTTTGGCATAGGCGTAAGGGTCACCGCCAAAGAGGGTGTTGATGGCTTCCTGCATCCGGTCAGGACTCCAGTCCAGATAGCAAAGCTGACCGTCCACCTCCATGGCGTGGACAGACTCGATCAGGTAATCATAGGGCTCGGTGGGGTAGTCGCCCAGAGAATCGTGCTCCAGACCCAGCAAAATCTCCAGACGGTCGGCATAGACCTGCTGAAGCTCCAAGATCTCAGCCCGGTATGCCGGGACGGATTCCGGCTTCATTGCCCATTCGTCCCACTGGACAGGGCTGTGACTGGAAAAGCCCAGAGAAACAAAACCCAACTCCAGAGCCTTGTCTACCATGGTTTGCGGAGAATCTTTACCGTCACAGAAATGGGTATGGGTATGGACACAGGAAAGAAAAGGGGTCATAACAGTTACGCTCCGTTTTATTTAAGATATTCCAGAACTTGGGAGAGGGAAAGTCCATGCTCCTTGGCAATGGTCGCCACATCCTCATATTCTGCTTTGACCTTATGTACGCCAAAGCCCTCAGCGTGCTTCATGCGGACTTGTCCGTAGGGGGTATCCTTCGTTTCGATATGGCGGGTGAGGGTAAAGCGGTCACAGGTCTGATGGCGCACCCCGAGGGTGGAGGTGTGCTTCAGCATAAGCTCAGCCATCAGGTCTGTCTGCTCAGGGGTGCAGATACAGGTGAGCATCACGCCGGGACGGTTTTTCTTCATGCCGATGGCGGTGGTATAGACCTCCAACGCACCGGCTTCCCAAAGCCGTTCCTGCGCAAAGCCGATGGCTTCCGGGGTCATATCGTCCAGATTGCAGGAAAGCAGACAGACAGTATCGGGGGTTTCTTGCATTTCTCCCCAGAACGCCCGCAGGCAGTTGGCCTGAGGGAAGTCCTTTGTGCCCATGCCATAGCCGATTTTTTTGGTGTGGATGACAGGCATTTCACCGAAGCTCTGGGTGAAATGGGTCAGCAGAGCTGCGCCGGTAGGCGTGCAAAGCTCGCCCTGAATACTTCCGCCGTAAATGGGCACATCCTGCAGTAGCAGTGCGGTGGCAGGGGCGGGGACAGGAAGCAATCCATGGGCGCAGCGCACCTGTCCACTGCCCACATGGACAGGAGACGCCAGAATTTTATCGGGCGCAAGGGCTTCTATGGCGAGGCAGACACCCACCACATCGGTGACGGCGTCCCATGCGCCGACTTCATGAAAATGGACAGCTTCCACCGGCTGACCGTGTACCTGACTTTCCGCTTGGGCGATGCGGGCATAGACCTCCCGGGCATTTTGGCGGACAGTGGCAGAGACCGGCAGATGGTCGATACAGTAGAAAATATCTGCCAGTGTACTGTGATGATGGTGATGATGTTCTTCCTGTTCTTCCTGACCGTTTACGGTCACGGTCACATGCGTGCCGGTTACACCACAGCGGACACAGGGTGCAGACGTCACTTCAACTCCCGGTAAACCCAGAGAGTTCAGTTTTTGCAAGAAGCCTTCAGGGTCAGGCAGCAGCTCCATCAGAGCGCCTAAAAGCATATCTCCCGCCGCGCCCATACGACATTCCAGATACAGGGTCTTCATTTGCGTCCTCCCGGATGGTTGATGATACTGGCCAGATAGCCCGCGCCAAAGCCGTTGTCGATATTGACCACGCTGACGCCACTGGCGCAGGAATTGAGCATGGACAGGAGCGCGGCCAGTCCCTCAAAGGCTGCGCCGTAGCCTACACTGGTGGGCACGGCAATGACCGGGCAGTCCACCAGACCGCCGATGACACTGGCCAGAGCGCCCTCCATGCCGGCAATGGCGATGACCACCCGGGCGTTGACCAGAGCTTCGGCATGGGCAAGCAGACGGTGGAT
>JAZSAW010000144.1:0-7341 GCA_045602105.1 Candidatus Avilachnospira sp. | reverse complement strand
GTCACTTCCGCGGCAGCTTCCGGCTGGGTGCCGAAGCTCATGCCGCCGCCGTGGACATTGGGGCAGGAAACGTTGACTTCCAGCCAGCCGACCTGCGCTTCCTTGTCCAGCTTTTCGCACACTTCCACATATTCATCCACGGAGAAGCCGGAGATGTTGGCCATCACAGGCTTGTGGAAGATCTTGCGCAGTTCGGGCAGCTCGTGGGCGATGACATGATCCACACCGGGGTTCTGCAGGCCGACGGCATTGAGCATGCCGGAGGGGCATTCGGCGATTCTGGGGGTGGGGTTGCCGAAGCGGGCTTCCCGGGTGGTTCCCTTGAAAGAGAAGGAGCCGAGGATGTTGATGTCATACAGCTCGTGGAACTCCTGACCGAAGCCGAAGGTGCCGGAGGCGGGGATGACAGGATTGTCCAGTTCGACGCCGCAGAGCGTAACCTTAGTATTTACCATACGATCTCCTCCCGTTCCAGGACAGGGCCGTCCTTGCAGATGCGCTTGTTGCCGTACTTGGTCTTGCAGGTGCAGCCCATGCACGCGCCAAATCCGCAGCCCATGCGCTCTTCAAAGCTGTACTGTCCGCTGGTGACCGCCACAGCTTCAATGGCCTTGAACATGGGCAGAGGCCCGCAGGTGTAAAAATAGGAATAGGTCAGGGTTTTCAGAGCATCGGTGACAAAGCCCTTGATGCCCCAAGAGCCGTCGGCAGTGGTCACCAGTACCTTTGCCCCAAGCGCTTTGAATTCTTCTTCATAGAAAATTTCATCCTTGGTGTTGAAACCCAAAATGACGGTTACAGGCTTACCCTGTGCCAGAAGTCTCTTGGTCAGACCGTACATGGGGGGCACACCGACGCCACCGCCCAGCAAAACAGGGCTGTCGCCGGACTTGGTCATATCATAGCCGTTTCCCAGTCCTACCAGAGTGTCCACCCGGTCGCCGGGGACAAGGGCGGTCATCTGCTTCGTGCCGTCACCCACCACCTTGTAGATGAGGGTCAGACTGTTTTCATCCCAGTCGCAAACGGAAATGGGACGGCGCAGGTAGAGTCCTGCCAGCTTCAAATTGACAAACTGTCCCGGTGCGGTGATGGCGGAGGTATCCGCCTGCAGGCGCATTTGCCAGACCGCGGGGGTCAGAGCCTTGTTTTCAAGGACGGTGCAAAATTGTTGTGTCATGGTCTTCTCCTGTTTGTGTCAGATATGCCAAACGGTCTTTCCGTTCCAATGTGTCAGATAGTTTTTACCCCAGACGGTCTTACCGGTAAAGGGGCTGGCCTTGCCCATGCTGACAAAGTCCGCCGGGTCTACGGTGTAGGGGGTGTTCAGCTCCCATACGCTGTAGCCCTCCACCGGGATACCAAACCGGCGGGAGGGGTTGACAGTCAGGGCGCGCACTACCGTTTCCAGCGGTACGATACCGGTCTTTACCAGATCGGTGTAAAGCACCGGGAAAGCAGTTTCGATACCCACAACGCCCATGGCGGAACGCTCCAGCCCACGGCTTTTTTCTTCGGCACTGTGGGGGGCGTGGTCTGTGGCGATCATGTCTATGGTGCCGTCCAGCAGACCTTGTACCAGAGCTTCCCGGTCAGAGGCGTCCCGCAGAGGGGGATTCATCTTGAAGCGACCGTCCTCCTGCAAAAAGCTGTCGTCCATGGTCAGGTAGTGAGGTCCTGTTTCACAGGTCACATCTACCCCGGAGGCCTTGGCCTGGCGGATCAGCGCCACGCTTTCCTTGCAGGAAATGTGGCATACATGGTAGGCACAGCCGATCTTGGCGGCCAGCTCCAGATCCCGGGCAATGGGCTTCCATTCGCTTTCAGAGCAGATGCCCCGATGACCGTGGGCTTCGGCGTATTTTCCCTTGTGGATATACCCGCCGTTCAGCAGGGAATTGTCCTCACAGTGGGCAACGATGGGCTTGCCTAAGGATTTCGCCAGCTTCATGGCTTCTTCCATCATGGCGTCCGACTGCACGCCCCGTCCGTCATCGGAAAAACCCATGACCCGGTCAGCCATGACCGCCAGATCTGCAAGTTGTTCTCCCTGCTGTCCCACGGTAATTGCGCCGTAGGGATAGACCCGGATGCAGGCGTCTTTGGCGATGATTTTCTCCTGCTCAGCCAGATGTTCGTCACTGTCGGGCACAGGGCTGAGATTGGGCATGGCGCATACGGCGGTGTAGCCTCCCCGGGCACAGGCGAGAGTACCGGAGGCAATGGTCTCCTTATAAGAAAAACCCGGCTCACGCAGATGCACATGGACATCCACGAAACCGGGCAAAACAACAAATTCACCGTCCTGGGGGAGAATAGAAACAATATCCCCGCAGTCAGGAGTAGGCAGGTCGAAAAATTCGAATCGGAGCTTGTTTTGGTTAGGCATGGGGAGAACTCCTTTCCGGCAAATGGTCTTACATTATCTGAATTATGATACCAACAAACAGGTAGTTTCGTCAAGTCTTACTTTGGAAAATCGACAGATTCAACAAGGGGTGTTTGCCTCAGGCAAACACCCCTTGAAACTTTATAATTTTTTGCCGGACATATACACGGCGATGCGTTCCAAATCTTCCGTGCAGACCACGAAATCCGCGATCTTGCCCGGAGCGATAGAGCCGACCTTGTCGGCACAGCCCAGAGCCTTGGCGGGATTGCGGGTAGCGGAGAGGATGGCCTCCTCTTTGGCAATGCCGAAGCTGACGGCGTTGCGCATGGCGTCGTAGAGGTTGGTGGCAGCACCGGCAATAGTACCGTCGGCCAGCTTGGCGATACCACCCTGGAGGAAAATGTCCTGACCGCCCAGCTCATATTGGCCGTCGGGCATACCGCAGCAGCGCAGAGCGTCGGAGACCAGACAAATTCTGTCCGGGAACAGCCGGAACGCCATACGCACAGAGCTGGGATGGACGTGCATGCCGTCACAGATCAGCTCCGCCTGAACGTTCTCATTTTCCGATGCCGCACCGATGACACCGGGCTTGCGGTGATGGATGGGAGGCATGGCGTTGAACAGATGGGTCAGATGGGTCGCGCCGGCGGCAAAGAAGGCCTGTCCGTCCTCATAACCGGAATCGGTATGGGCAGCGGAGACTGTGCACAGCTTGGAAGCCTTTTCGGCAAATTCCGTTGCGCCGGGCAGTTCCGGGGCAACATCGGCAATCCGCACCAGACCGCCACAGCCCTCATAGAGCTTGCGGAAAGCATCAAAATCCGGGTCTTTCAGATACGCGCCGTTTTGCGCGCCCTTTTTCTTTTCGGAGAAGAAAGGACCTTCCATCTGGATGCCCCGAATGGTGGCACAGCCCTCGGGAGCTTCATCCCGGAGCTTTGCGCCGGTGGCAAAGGCCTTTTCCAGCACCTCATAGGGCAGGGTCATGGAAGCGGGAGCAAAGGAGGTAATGCCGTTTTTGGCCAGATACCGGGCCATGGTCACCAGACCCTCGTAATCGCCGTCGGAGAAGTCCGCGCCGGAGTTACCGTGGTTGTGTACGTCGATGAGACCGGGAATGACATAGGCGTTTTCCAGATCCACTCCGTCCTCATCGGGGACAGAGGTGAGAATCTCCGCAAACAGTCCGTTTTCCACCCGGAAACTGCCGTGGACGAACTTGCCTTCTTCAGTGAAAATGTTGGCGTTTTTTAGAAGCATAGTCTTACCTCAATTCCGGCAGGCTGGCAGCCGCTACAGACTGACCTACCCGGCGGGTCTTTTCATCAGGGAGCATAACGGTGATAGTCTCAGCCATCTGAGGATACTCCTCGGACAGCACGCGATGGCACTCGGCAATGACCCGGTCACCGCCCACGCCGGAAGCCACACGACCCAGCACCAGCAGGCACTTCAGGTCATAGAACTGGGCATACAGCTCCAGAGTATGAGCCAGATAACAGCCGATGTCCGTAAAGACCTGCAAAGCGCCTTCGTGACCGAGGTCTGCCAGCTTCTGGACTTCCTTGAGCTTTTCTGCGGGAGTCAGGCTGTCTGCCAGCTGGATACCTGCTGCGGGAGCGAGCTTGATGACCGCGTCCTGAGAGAAGTACTTACAGCCTACGCCGAAGTCCGTGGACCATTCGTCCTGCATGGCAGTTTCGTTCAGGTCAACAGGGGCAAAGGCCAGCTCGTTGAACCAGCCCAGCAGGTTGCCATCTTGGTTTACATAACCCACGGCCTCGCTGGTGCCCATGGCCAGACCCATGACACAGCCACGCTCCATGCTCATAGCACCGGCCAGAGCCGTCACATCGCCGTCATTGGCCACCACGATGGGCACATCGCCGATCTCCTTGGCGGCGCGGTCAAAAATGGACTTGACCTCCTCCCGGCGATCCCGGGGAACTTTGATGAACAGAGAGGTTACCATGGGGCTGTTGCCGATAAACACACCGGCGGAGGATACGCCGATGGCATCCACCCGGGGCATTTTGGAGGCGGCAGTCTTGAAGCTGTCCACGATGCCGTCAAACTGATACTGAGGGTCGGCCTGGGTCTTGGGATGCCAGACCACTTCCTCGGAATATACGGGCACGCCGTCGATAACAGCAGAGACCTTGCGGTCAGAGCCACCGGCGTCAAAGCCGATTCGGCAACCCTCCATGTGACCGCCTGCGGCCACAGCGGACTCGTTGGCTTCGGGGAAGGCTTCTTTGGTCACGGAGATCACTTCAAAGGGACGCTCATACACATCCTCCATGAACTGCACGTCAAAGGCACGCGCACCCTCGGGGGTGTAGGCCTTGCGGATACGCGTCGAGACGGCTTCGTCACCGCACAGATATACCCGGAAACCGCCAACGCTCCACAGCAGGAACTTCACTGTCCGCTCGGCATAGCGGTAGTTGGCTTCCGCGAAGTCAGCGCCCCGCAGGAAGGTATGTAATACGGTGATCTTGCCGTTTTCCCGCTCCACAGCGATGGAGTAGGGGACAGTGGCGGAGGACAGGAAGGCCTTCCGCCATACACCGAAGGGGACAAAGCCCTTGTCCAGCTTCGGCATATTGTTCAGAGGATATTCAATGTTAAGATAATTCATAATTTACCCCTTGTAACCAATAGTGGCTGACAGCTCACGTCGGTATAATCTTTTGTAACGATAATTTTTATGATTGTTCTTCTTTTTTGTATCCCATCGGGTTGTTTTTTTGCCAGTTCCATGAGTCCCGGCACATATCCCGTAAATCATATTGGGCTGTCCAGCCCAGAAGTTCCCGGCTCTTGGCAGGGTCTGCGTAGCAGACGGCCAGATCACCGGCACGGCGGGGGGCGATGACATAGGGGACGTTTGCGCCACTGACAGCACAGAAAGCGTCCACCAGCTCCAGAACGCTGTGTCCTTTGCCTGTACCCAGATTAAAGACCTCTGCGCCTGTATGGGAACAGACCCAGTCCATGGCGGCCGCATGGCCTTTGGCCAGATCTACCACATGGATGTAATCCCGGATGCCTGTGCCGTCGGGGGTAGGGTAGTCGTTGCCAAAAACCTGCAACTGGGGTCTGCGCCCCACAGCCACCTGAGAAACGTAGGGCATCAGGTTGTTGGGGATGCCCTGAGGGTCTTCTCCCATAAGTCCGCTGGGATGCGCCCCGATGGGATTGAAGTATCGCAGAAGCACCACAGACCACAGAGGGTCTGCCACTGTTAGATCCTGCAAGATCTGCTCTCCCATGAATTTGGTCCAGCCATAGGGGTTGGTGCAACTTCCGGTTTTGGAGGCTTCCGTCAGAGGCATCTGGTTGTCGGCGGAATACACCGTGGCGGAGGAGGAGAAGATGATGCGCTTTACCCCATGCCTGTCCATGACCCTGGTCAGGGTCAGGGTGGAGCAGAGATTGTTGGCGTAATAGCGATGGGGCTGGGCTACAGACTCTCCAACGGCTTTCAGACCGGCAAAGTGTATGACACAGTCAATGCTGTGGCGGTCAAAGACGGCAGACAGCGCAGGCTCGTCGCACACATCCAGCTCATAAAATACCGGGCGTTTTCCGGTGATGGTTTCGATGCGCTCCACTACTTCGGGATAGGAATTGCAGAGGTTGTCCACAATGACCACGTCTGCGCCCTTGCTCAGAAGCTCCACGCAGGTGTGACTGCCGATGTACCCCAGTCCGCCGGTAAGCAGGACGGTCATGGCTTAGCCTCCCAGAGCTTTTCGGGGTAAAGACCTTCCTCTTTCATCCGCCGGATGGCATCTCTGACGCCCTGCAGGTCCTCCCGGTAGGTCACGCCGTACCAGGTCTCCTTGGTAGGCAGGACAGTCACTGTGCCCAGTCCCTCTTTGATCTGGGCGTCAGCCACAGAGGGCAGATAGAACTCCGCTTTCTGGGGATTTTTGGGCATATCCTCCCGGAGGAATGTGGCAAATCTGCTCCAGAACTGGGGGAGGATCTCTTTTTGAAAGCCCCAGAGATTCATGGAGACCATGGTATCTCCGGGCAGGTGGGTGAAGGTCTCTCCGTCTTCGGTGTAGACCGCGTCATCTCCACGCTTTTCAATATGAGTGCGCTCAGTGACGCTTTCCAGCATACCGTCCTTGACGGCGCAGACACCGCGCGCCACATGACCGTGCTCCGTGACGGTGTTGCGTACCAGATAGGCGACCATGGCGTGCTCATTGGCGGGACGCTCCTGCTTCAGGAATTCACCCATGGCGGAAAACGCCCCTGCGCCGTAAAAATCATCGGCGTTGATCACGGCAAAGGGCCCGTCCACCTGATCGCTGGTACAGGCAATGGCATGGCCTGTGCCCCAGGGCTTGACCCGGTCTTCGGGGACGGTAAAGCCCTCCGGCAGGCGATCCAGCTCCTGATAGACATAGCGGACGTCAAAATACGGCGCTATGCGGTTGCCGATCATTTCTTTGAAGTCCTGTTCCATGGCTCTTTTGATGACAAAGACCACGGTCTCAAAACCGGCTTTTTTGGCGTCATACAGGGAAAAATCCATCATGATATGCCCCTGCTCGTCCACCGGGGTGATCTGCTTCGGTCCGCCAAACCGCGAGCCCATGCCGGCGGCCATGACGATCAAAACAGGTTTTCGCATGGAAATGCCCTCCTGTCAGTCATTTTTATCCATTATACGCTTTTGGGGCTTAAAAAGCAAGAATGGATGAATCACAACGGATACAATCGCAACAAATATACCCTTGGAGAGCAAAAAATGGCAAAAAAGCAGACAGCCACCGGAGGATAGCTGTCTGCATATATAACGGATGGGAATCATTCCGTTTCAATATATTCCAAAATATCTTCTACCTTGCATTGAAGCAATTGGCAAAGCTGATTAAGTGTGTTCGTGGAAATGCTTTTGCCGTTCTTGATGGCATAAAAATTCGATA
>JAZSAW010000143.1:0-15225 GCA_045602105.1 Candidatus Avilachnospira sp. | reverse complement strand
TTCACTTTCAATCTGGGGTCGGTGTCGCCCATCAGGTCATAGTGCAGTTCCACCGGGATGCCAAGACCCTGCAGAATACGGCTGGCATCGGATTCGGCCTCCCAGCCGTCCATTTCTGCAAACTCCGCTTCCAGTTCACCGGCACGGATGCCGTCCTCATCGGAAAAATCGGGCTTTGCGTACAGGGCGTCTTTCTCCTGCATCACGGCATAGAGCTTTTCATTGCCCTGAATGACCGTGTCCATAACGGTCAGCTCGTCATACTGGAACTGATCCTGCTTCAGGACGGACATCCGCACATCAGGCTGAATGGAAACAAAACCAGTGGTAGAATCCAGTTCACCGAAAAGTACCTTTAAAAAGGTGGATTTGCCTGCGCCGTTTGCGCCGATGATGCCGTAGCAGTTGCCGGCGACAAATTGCAGGTCTACGTTCTTGAACAGGATACTGCCACCGAATTGGACAGAGAGATTGCTGACTGTGATCATGGTGTTTTTACCTCGCATAAATTTTCCATTGTATTATACCATGCAACCGATAAAAAGCAATGGGAATCAGGAAAAAGAAAAGGGATAAGAAATGCCTGCACACACCTCATCCGGCTTCACTTTGTTCAGTCACCTTCCCCTCAAGGGGAAGGTATCCCTGGCTTCTCCTTGAGGAGAAGCTGTCAGCAAAGCTGACTGATGAGGTGAAAAAAGAAAAGCAAAAGGTCGCGTATCATGCCGATACACGACCTTTTGCTTATTCACCCTGTTCCTCCAGATTTTCCAGAGCCACCCGCACAGCCTCCACCACAAAGGCAGAGAAGGTACAGTCACGACCCCGGATGGCAGTTTCGATCTTTTCGATCATATCAATGGGAAAACGAACACTTTTGGGTTCTGTCGGAGGAATATTAGGAATCTTAAACTTTTTCATTTTAATACCTCGCAATACATTTGTAATGCTATCGTATTGCAAAATGTTAAAATTATGTGTATTATATTAGTATGACAGTTAAAATACGGAGGTAAAACTATGGAATCTTTACCGGCATATTATGTGCATTTGTTCAATGTAGTCAGTGAGGCTGTGGGGGCAATCGAAAAACAAAACTATGGTCTGGCGAAGGAAATACTCCTGCAGGGACAGCAGGATGCAGAGGATATGTATCTGGACGCCAATGACTAATTGAAAACTTTCTGTTAACCCTCTTGAAAATTACGGAAAAGGAACTATAATAGGTTTAGCACTTGGAAGCTGAGAGTGCTAAACCTATTTTTGCACAAAGGATGTGTCACCGTGGAAAAGAAAGAATTTCAGGCGGAGAGCAAACGGCTTCTTGACCTGATGATCAATTCGATCTACACCAATCAGGAGATTTTCCTCCGGGAGATCATCTCCAATGCCTCCGACGCCATTGACAAGCTGGCTTACCGGGCACTGACCGATCAGACAGTGGGTCTGAGCCGTGAGGACTTTGCCATCTGGCTGAAAACCGATGAGAAATACGGTCTGCTGACCATTTCCGATAACGGCATCGGCATGAGCCGGGAGGAGATGGAGCAGAACTTAGGCACCATCGCCAAGAGCGGATCTCTGGCCTTTAAGAAAGAGCTGGAGGAAAATGCCGATGTGGATATTATCGGTCAGTTTGGCGTAGGCTTCTACTCTGCCTTTATGGTGGCGGACAATATCACCGTGGTGTCCCGGAAGTTTGGCTCTGAGGAAGCGTGGATGTGGCAGTCCGCCGGTGCTGACGGCTATACCATGACCCCCTGTGACCGGGAGACTGTGGGTACGGATATTATCCTGAAACTCAAGGCAGACACAGAGGATGAGAAGTACTCCAAGTATCTCAAGACCTATGAGCTTCGCAATCTGGTGAAGAAATACTCCGACTATATCCGCTACCCTGTGAAGATGGATGTGGAAAACCGCAAGCCCAAGGAGACAGAAGAGGGAAACGAGCCGGAATTTGAAACTGTGGTGGAGACAGAGGTCTTTAACTCCATGATCCCTTTGTGGCAGAGAAGCAAAAAGGATATTTCTCAGGAGGAATACCACCAGTTCTACAAGGAAAAATTCTTCGATTTTGAAGATCCCCTGACTACCTTGCATATCAGCGTCGAGGGCGCGGTGACCTATAAGGCTCTGCTGTTTGTCCCCGGTCGCACCCCCTATGATTACTATACCAAGGAATATAAGAAAGGGCTTCAGCTCTATTCCTCCGGCGTGCTGATCATGGAAAACTGCGCCGACCTGCTCCCCGAGCATTTCCGCTTTGTCAAGGGCGTGGTGGATTCTCAGGATCTGAGCCTGAATATCTCCCGGGAGATGCTCCAGCATGACCGTCAGCTCAAGGTCATCGCCACAAATCTGGAGAAGAAGATCAAGTCCGAGCTGGTCAAGCCCCTGACCAATGACCGGGAGAAGTATGAGAAGTTTTTCTCTGCCTTTGGCCGTCAGCTGAAATATGGCGTGGTCTCCGACTACGGCGTCCATAAGGATCTGTTGCAGGAACTGCTCCTGTTCTGGTCTGCCAAGGAGAATAAGCCTGTGACCCTGCAGGAATATGCCGATGCCATGCCTGAGGATCAGAAGTATATCTACTATGCCGCCGGTGAGAGCCGTGGACGTCTGGAACAGCTTCCTCAGGCAGAACTGGTGCGGGAAAAGGGCTATGACATTCTGTACTTTACCGAGGATGTGGACGAATTTGTCCCCCAGACCCTGATGCGCTTTGCGGAAAAGGAGTTCCGTAATATTGCCACGGAAGACCTTGGCCTGCAATCCGAGGAAGAGCAGAAGCAGGCAGAGCAGACTGCGCAGGAAGCAAAGGAGCTTCTGGATTTCATCAAGGATACTCTGGGTGAGCAGGTCAAAGAGGTGCGTCTGAGTAAGACTCTCCGCAGTCACCCGGTGTGCCTTGTGCCCGATGCCGGTATGAGCTTTGAAATGGAAAAGTATATGAAGCGGGTCAATCCGGAATTTGCCTATGAATCCGGACGGATACTGGAACTGAACGCCGACCATGCCGTGTTTGCTACTTTGCAGGATGCAGTGCAGAACGACAAGGAAAAAGCCGAGCGATTTGCCAAGCTTCTCTACGCCCAGGCTCTGCTGATCGCCGATCTGCCTCTGGAAAACCCCACAGAGTACACAGACCTGGTGTGTAGCTTAATGAAATAAGAGAAAGACGGTCATCGGAAGATGACCTTCTTTTTGGTTACTGTACCCAGTAGAAGGTTGGTACGGCGTCGGTTTCCAGCAGACAATGGACCTGATAGAACAGCTTAGCCGTATCTCTGCGGGTAATGGGAGAGGAAGCGGAACTGCTGTCCAGACGGATACCCGCGCCCGACAGGGCGGATACTGCCTCCCGTGCCCAGACAGGCATGGCGTTTTCCTCATCGGAGGAAAATACCGCCTGAGCGGGGGAATCCGGGAGCTGGAGAATATTCTGCAGTACAACAGCGGCTTCCGCACAGGTCAGTTCCGCCGTGGGACGGAACATCACGCCACTGTCGGACTGAATACCGGAGATCATGCCACTGCTCAGAGCAGAGGTGATATAGGGTTGCATCCAGCCGGGCGTCTCAGCTTCGTCGGCAAAACCGGAGCTAAGGGAATCTGCATTGGCTTGCGCGTCCACCAGCTTCATGGCCATGACCAGAAACTCACCACGGGTCACGGCCTCGTCAGGGCCAAAGCACAGATTGCCACCGACCTCAGAGCCGGTATAAAGCCCCTGATCCTTCATCCACATAGCGCAGAAGGCGTCAGGCTCGCCGTCCATATCCGCATAGACCGTCTTGTCCGTAGGCTTCTTGATGGTGATGGTCACCTTTTCCGGCTGAGAGGTGTTGCCGGCTTCATCAGTGACCGTAAAAGTAAAGCTGTCCTTGCCGACCTTGTTTTCGTTGGGCGTATAGGTGAATGTGCCATCCTCCTGCACCTCTACCGTACCCCGCTTGGGCTCGGTGTCCACCTTATAGGTCAGCGTGCCGTTTTCAGGGTCAGTGGCAGTCAGCGTGCCGGTGTTGGGGATATTGCGATAGGTCTCCAGCTGACCGGGCTGGGCAGTGGGAGGCTGATTTTCTCTGGGCAAAATAGAGAGCTTCAGATCCTTTACGCCGGTCACCGCGCCGTTTGCCACAGTGCAGTAGCCAATGACTGTCTGGTGCTCTTTTTGGCAGGTGGTGTCCAGAGTCAGGGAGCTGAGAGCAGACTTGGGCAGGGCATCGCCGGCACGAAGAATTCTCTCGCCGTAGCGCACTGTGGCTACGGTACTGCTGGGCACAGAGGTGAGAAATACTCCTTCGTCTGTTTCCGTAGTGATGAAATCTTCCTGATAGAAGCAAAATTGGGTGTTGGGGTCTACTGTGCGCTCAGCGGCCATAACGGGAACTGCCAGCAATGCCGTCAGGGTCAGGGCAGTGCAGAACAGGCGCAAAGCGTGTTTCCGGGTTTCCAAAACAGATACCTCCTTGTATTGAGTTCGCAGGTAGTGTTTGCGAAAATTAGATAGTTATACCAAAAATTACAGGAAGTTTCCCTGTTGGGATTCGGCTTTCTTTGTCAAAAACTGCTACTTCTTCATAAGATGGGTTAAAACCATAGAGGAGTGGTGCGTGATGATGGAAGCTTCTCTTGCCTGTGTAAGGCCGGAAGAATGTTGTGTGATACAAGGTGTCGACTTGCCGGAAGGTCAGCGCAGACGGCTGAGAGATCTTGGGCTTTTGCCCGGAGCAAATATCCGCTGTGGCGTTATTGCGCCTTCCGGATCGCCGATGGCTTTTTGGATAAAAGGGGCGCTGATCGCCTTGCGTGTGGAGGATTGTAGGCAGATCAGGGTGTTGCGGAGCAGTAACCATGAAGATTGAGAAGAAACGCCCTGATGATAAGATCATCGCCTTGGTGGGTAACCCCAATGTGGGAAAAAGCACCGTATTCAATGCCCTTACGGGCATGAATCAGCACACGGGAAACTGGCCGGGAAAGACGGTGGCCGTGGCGCAGGGGAGGTTTACATACAAAGGAAAGGGCTATATTCTGGTAGATCTGCCGGGGACGTATTCTTTGCTCTCTCAGTCGGAGGAAGAACGAATCGCTGTGGAATTTCTGCGCTCCGGGCAGGCGGACTGTACGCTTGTTTTGGGAGATGCCACTTGTCTGGAACGAAACCTCAATTTGATTCTGCAGGTCATGCAGGAGACGGAAAATGTGGCAGTGTGCATCAACCTTCTCGATGAGGCAGACCGCCACGGACTGCAACTGGATCTGCCGGAACTGGAACGTCAGTTGGGAGTACCGGTGGTGGGAACAGCGGCCAGCTCCGGCCGTGGACTTGACCGACTGCGGGAGACACTGCGCAATCTCTCCGACGGGTTTCTGTCCGTTCATCCCAGACACCTTGACCTGCCAAAAGAATCGGATGAGGCCACTGAAATATTGGATAGGCAGGCGCGGGAGATCGCCTGCTGTGTCTTATCCGGAGAAGGCGCGCCACAGACCCGGAAGCTGGAGAGAATAGTTCTGGGGAAATGGAGCGGAAGACTGCTTATGCTTTTGCTTCTCTTAATTATTTTCTGGTTGACCATACAGGGCGCCAATGTTCCATCAGCACTGCTGCAGCAGGGGTTTGACCGACTGGGTGTACTTTTACGCCGTTGGAGCGGGGCTTTGCCCGACTGGGCAACAGGACTTCTTCTTGATGGCGTCTATGCCACCGTAGCCCGGGTGGTTTCGGTGATGCTTCCCCCCATGGCGATCTTCTTTCCTCTGTTTACGCTCTTGGAAGATTTTGGCTATCTGCCACGGGTGGCATTTTTGATGGATCGGAGCTTTCAGCGCTGTGGCTCTTGCGGAAAACAGGTGCTGACCATGTCCATGGGCTTTGGGTGTAATGCCGTGGGGGTCATGGGGTGTCGCATCATCGCTTCTCCCAGAGAACGGCTTTTGGCTATCCTGACCAATGCTTTTGTGCCTTGTAACGGACGATTTCCGGCGTTAATTGCCTTGATCAGCCTGTTTTTTTCCAATAACAGCCTTGTGGGAGCGGGGATACTGACCCTGTTTATTCTCTTCGGGATATTTATGACGGCATTTTCTACATGGCTTCTCAACAAGACGGTTTTGCAGGGACAGGAATCCCACTTTATCCTTGAGCTTCCCCCTTACCGAAAACCGCAGTTCTGGCAGGTGTTGGTGCGCTCGGTGTGGGACAGGACGGTTTTTGTACTGGGCAGAGCAGTTGCGGTGGCTGCCCCCGCCGGAGCGCTTCTCTGGCTTTTGCAGACCCTATCCATAGGTGGTCGGCCGGCTATGCTGTTTCTGGCTGAAAGGCTTGAGCCGGTGGGGCAGTTTCTGGGGATGAACGGGGTGATTCTTCTGGCGTTTATTCTGGCTTTTCCTGCCAATGAACTGTTTTTACCACTGGTGCTCATGATGCTACAGGGCGGTGGACTGGGAGAGACGGCACTGCCACTTATGGGGCAGGTGCTGACCGCCAACGGCTGGACATGGAAAACTGCGCTGTGTACCATGGTATTTATGCTTCTGCATTGGCCTTGCGGGACGACCTGCCTGACCATCCGCCGGGAGACCGGCTCATGGAAATGGACCACAGTTGCTTTCTTCCTCCCTTTAATTCTGGGAATGGGGGTTTGCGCGTTGCTGGGTTTATGGTAAGAAAGCTTCTTGAAAAGTCCTTTTTTTCATGATAAGATGAAAAAAAGGGGGTTGTCTGATGCAGGATGGAAAGACTATTCAATCGGTAGCCAAGGCGATGCGACTGCTGGATCTTCTGGCGGAATCGCCCAATGCCCTGTCGTTGGCTGAGATCAGCACCCAGACCGGCTGGCCCAAAAGCACCGTTCACGGACTGCTGTCTACCATGCGGGATTTCTCCGTGGTGGCACAGGACGCAGAGGGGCGGTATATGCTGGGTATCCGGCTGTTTGAATATGGTTGCACCCTCAGCAGTTCATGGACGATCATCGAAACGGCTAAGCCCTTTATTCAGCACATTTCCTATGAAACGGGAGAGGCGGTTTTTCTGTCTATCCTTGACCGGGGTGAAGTCATTACTCTGGACCGGGCGGATAATCGCACCGGGCTTCGGGCATCGGCGGAGATGGGTTGTCGACTGCCGGTCCACTGCACCTCTCAGGGGAAGCTGTTTCTTGCCCTTATGCCGGAGGCAGAGCGGGAGGCCATCCTGAAGCGCACAGAGCTCTGCAGTTACACGCCCCATACCCTGACGACCCGCGGTGAACTGGATAAGGAGTTTCAGCTGATCCGCCAGCAGGGCTATGCGGTGGAAAACGGGGAGTATAAAATGGGTCTGCGCTCTGTGGCTGCGCCCATATTCGATGAGCAGGGTCGGGTGCGCTACGCCATCGGAATCATCGGTATGTTCCGGCAACTGGAGCTGGAGAGGTTTAACAGGGCGATAGCGGTGGTCCGGGAGACGGCGGAAAAAATTTCCAGAACGTTATAAGATAAAATGGAAAAGCAGGCGAGAGATCGCCTGCTTTTTTGGATTCTTTTGGGAGGTGTTTGAGCCTAAATTCAGGTCATACTAAATCTGCAATCCAAAAAGGGAGGATGAAGAATCATGAACTGCAATGCAAACAAGGCAATTGAATGTACAGTGACTCAGTGTGCTCACCACTGTGATCTGGAGAACTACTGCTCTCTCAATCAGATCAAGGTCGGCACTCATGAAGCCAATCCCACGGTGGAGCAATGCACCGATTGCATGTCCTTTGCCCGCAAGTAAAGGACGATCGACCCTCTCCGGCAAGAGCCGGAGAGGTCCGTGGCCGTACATTATGATTTTCCTTTTACCCATGCTTTCAGGATGGTCAAGGGATGATACTCCCTGCGGAAAAGCAGGGCGGAGAGCTGACCGCCGTACAATAGCAAAGAAATGCAAAACTGAAGCCAGATACAGGCCAGCAGTACCAGTCCCAGACTGCCGTAGCGCAGGCGAAAGCCGTTGGCAAAACTGACATAGAGAGAGAACAGAGAAGAAAAAATCACCCATCCTCCCGCAGCGAACACGCCTCCCAGAAGACAGTAACGAAAGGGAAGCAGATGTCCGGGTAAATATCGGTAGGCCACAGCAAAAATTCCAGCAAGGGTAGCTGGCGCAAACAGCCATCCCAGAAAGCCTGCCAGATACTCACCAAAAACATATAAGATCAGGACAAGAATCAGCAGGACGGCAAGAAGCAGAAAGGATACCATAGCGCCGAGCTTTCGCCGGAAAAAACCTTTGCGAAGCTCTGCACCGGTAAGGGCACAAAGACCGTCAGAGATGGCCATGACGCCCTTGGATGCCGACCACAACAGGACTAAGGCAGAGGCAGAAGCCAGGACCGGAGAGCCGGTAAAAGGAAAGAGCAGGGGAAGCAGTGACAAAAATTGCTCCGGGATCAGCTGGGTAAGGCTCTGCTGAATGGCACGGGCTGAAACAGGAAGCCGGGGAAGCAGGGAAGATAACAGCATGGAGGCGGGAAGCAGGGACAGCAGAATATAATAGCAGGCACTGGTGGCATAGACAGATGCCTGATTTTCAGTAAAGGGTCTCCAAAGCCCTTTTAGGATATTCCAGCGACCCATTTCCTATCCTCCCGGGAAATTTCTGCAATTTCCGAATTCTTCCAAAGGCAGATATAGACAAAACCTGCAGCGTGTGCTACAATATGTATACTATGCAGGGAAAGAGAGGAACGATTTTATGAAGTGTCCTTATTGCGGTTATCAGGAGAGCAAGGTGGTGGATTCCCGCCATTCTGACGATAATATGTCTATCCGCCGCAGAAGAGAGTGTCTGTCCTGCCAGAAGCGGTTTACTACCTATGAAACCGTGGAAAGTCTGCCCATGATCGTGGTCAAGAAGGACAACAGCCGTCAGACCTTTGACCGGAACAAGATTCTCAACGGTCTTGTCCGTGCCTGTGAAAAACGCCCTGTTTCTTTGGCAGATATGGAAAAGGTTGCCGATGAGATCGAACAGATCATCCAGAATTCTCTGGACAGAGAGGTTTCCTCTACATACATTGGTGAATTGGTCATGGAACGCCTGAAGCCCCTGGATGAGGTGGCCTATGTCCGTTTTGCCTCGGTCTACCGTCAGTTCAAGGACATCAACAGCTTTATGCACGAGCTGAATAAAATTCTGGAAGAACGCTGATGTCAGTGATATTAGGGTGCTGCGAAAGCAGCACCCTTTTTTACAGGATGTTTTTCAGGGTAGGCAGTTCCATTTCCCGGATATGTCTCAGTTGAGCCAGCAGAGCGGCACAGGAGCCGAGGTATTCCTCCCGATCCCGGGTAATGCTGTAATATTCCAGTCGGGCAAATTCCGCAACAACATTATCCACCTGGTCATGGCGCAGGACTGTGCCAAAAACGGTGGCGCAACTGCCCCACTGGGCAGAGGCACTTCGTACCAGCTCCGCAACGGCTTGCGGATCTTGCTCTACATCAATATTCATGGTGCGTTGTAATATCGCTTCAGCCTTTTCTACGGAGTTTGTTACAAACCAGGCTGAGCCGGCACAGGCACCGATCATCAACGCCAAAATCAGTAGTCCGGTGATCATGACCTTCATGGTTTGGCCTCCTTTTTTGACAGATAGATTTTTCCCGATGGCTCTGCAGTCAGCAGATAAATATCCGATACGGAGCATTTATGACCGCTGAGAATTTGCTCCACCCAACCACGGTCACGACCGGAAAGTCTGAGGTTTTCCTCCAGAAGCTTACCACCGCTGATGATGGTAATGGGCAGTTCCAGCTCCGGCAAAGCGATCCCCGCATCCTTTGGGGTCAGAGGCCTGTCCTGAGGATTAAGCAGGGCACTGAGTTCCCCATTGGTCTCCAAAATGGCATATTTGACACTGCTCAGGTCAACAATATCCTTTTCCCGAAGATATTCGGTCAGTTCATCCGGGGTCAGCCGGGTCTTTTTCAGGTTTTCCTGTAAGATCTTTCCGTTTTCCATGAGAATGACCGGCTTTCCGCAAAAGAGCTTACGAAAAGAAATGGAATAATAAGACAGGGCAGAAAGCACCAACTCCAGAATGAGAACGGTAACAATGGGAATCACACCGTAGAGCAACGGCGTGCCCAGATCCTGCATGGGAACTGCGGCCAGATCTGCTACCAGCATGGTAACCACAAATTCTGAGGCCTCCATCTGTCCCAGCTGACGCTTGCCCATCAGGCGGATCACGATGATCAGCAGGGGATAGAGAATGATGGAACGCAAGAGAGAAACCAACATCGGCATATACCTCCCGGGGTTATGAATACCAGTATTCCCCGGTTTGCCTGCGGGTATGCGGGAAAATTTACCTACAAAAACTCCATATCCTGTGCTATAATGAACTAAATACTGTTTTTGTAGAAAGGACGATTCTCCATGGAGCATACGCCTGAAAATCTGGAGCATTACAGTGCCGGCCAACAGCCCGATGGTGAGCAGAAGCCCTATACCCCCAGACCCAAAGGCCAACTTATTTTGGCATGGGTGCTTATCGCTGTGGTTTTATTTGGTTTTCTCGGTACTTGCTACTGGATGGTAAAGTTTTAAGAGGTCAATATGAGAAAATTCTGGGAATTATTTGTGTCCTTCTTTAAGATCGGTCTGTTTACCTTTGGCGGTGGTTACGCTATGCTCCCTATGCTTCAGCGGGAGGTAGTGGAGCATCATGGTTGGGTCACTGAGGATGAGGTACTGGATTATTATGCCATCGGACAGTGTACCCCCGGGGTCATTGCGGTCAATACTGCCACCTTCGTCGGGGCGAAGATCGCCGGCGTGCTGGGTGGAGCAGTGGCGACTCTGGCGGTGGTTTTGCCGTCACTGATCATTATCACCATCATCAGCACTGTTCTGAAGAATTTTGCCTCTTATGAAGTGGTACAAAATGCCTTTTGGGGCATTCGGGTTGCCGTTGCCGCCTTAGTGGTCGTTTCCGTCTGTAAGCTCTACCGAAAAGGGGTCAAGGGTGCTTTTGGTAATGGTATCTTTGTAGCCTCTTTGTTGCTTGTGGCTGTGGTGGATATTTCCCCAGTGTGGGTCGTCCTTGCTGCCGGTGTGGCAGGGGTCCTCCATAGCAGAAAGGCAGGTAAGCAATGAAATATCTTCTGCTGTTCTTGGAATTCTTTAAGACCGGCCTGTTCTCCATCGGCGGTGGACTGGCGACCCTGCCGTTTCTCAGCCGTATGGGAGAAAAATACGGCTGGTTTACCCAGGAAGAGCTGGCCAATATGCTGGCTGTTTCCGAATCTACCCCCGGTCCGATCGGCGTCAATATGGCCACCTATGTGGGAAATACCGCAGGCGGTGTTCTGGCGGGATGCCTGACCACTCTGGCACTGATCCTGCCATCCTATTTGATTATTCTGCTGATCTCAAAAGTCATAGGTCGTTATCACGACAGCCCAATCGTGCAGGGGGCGATGTCCGGTCTGCGCCCGGCTTCTGTGGGCATGATCGGCGCTGCCGTTCTGGGTGTGCTTGGATCTGTTTTGCTCAGCACTGATGCCATGAAGCTGTTGCAGTGGAAAAATATGGTAGAGTTGCCGGCACTCATTTTATTTGCTGTCTTGCTGGCACTGTATTGGAAGTTCGACAAACTGCATCCTGTGGTTATCTTGGCCATTGGCGCAGTAGTGGGAATCCTGTTGGGGGTGTAAACGCCTTATGCGGATATTGGGAATAGATCCGGGCTATGCCACCATTGGCTTCGGCGTGGTGGATGCCCAGCGGGGAAGCGCTCAACTGCTTCAGTACGGCACGATCAACACCCCACCGGAACTGCCATTTCCTCAGCGTCTGGCGGTGATCTATGAGGATATGAACCGCCTGCTGGATGCTGTTGCGCCGGACGAGATCGCCATCGAGGAGCTGTTCTGGGGTCATAATGTGACAACAGGCATCGGCGTTTCTCACGGTCGTGGGGTGATCCTGCTGGCTGTAGCACAAAGGGAGTTGCCCATCAGTGAATATACGCCTATGCAGATCAAGCAGGCTGTGGTGGGCTATGGTAATGCTACAAAATTGCAGGTCATGGATATGACCAAACGGCTACTGCACATGGAGCAGGTAGCCCGTCCGGACGATGCGGCAGACGCCATAGCCGTCGCCCTGTGCCATGCCCGTTCCAGCACCAGTCTGCTTCATCGCTTCAAGTAAGAGAGGGAAGTCTTATGTTTCATTATCTGAGCGGTACCATTACCATGATAGAGGCCAATCTGGCTGTGGTGGATTGCGGTGGAGTTGGTTTTGCCTGTAATACCACCGGCTATACCCTGTCTCAGTTACAGGTGGGCAGACAGCACCGACTGTATACGTATTGCCATGTCCGGGAGGACGCTTTCGATATTTTTGGCTTTTCCACCCGTGAGGAACTGAGCAGTTTTGAGCGACTGATCGGGGTCTCCGGTGTAGGACCTAAGGTGGCGCTCTCCATATTGTCCTCCCTGACGCCCAGCCAGTTCGCTTTGGCTATCGTTACCGGAGATGAAAAAGCCCTGACCATGGCCCAGGGCGTGGGCAAAAAAATGGCGCAGCGGATCATTCTGGAGCTGAAGGACAAGCTGGCTTCGGATATGTCGGACTATTCCGGCGGTGGAGCGGTCATTGCTACCCCTGCTGTGGGCAATAAGACGGCAGAGGCTTCGGCGGCACTGGCTTCTTTGGGGTACTCCCAGAGCGAAATCGCCACAGCTCTGAAGGGCGTGGATGTAGAAAACCTCTCTGTGGAGGACATCGTCCGCAGTGGACTGCGTGCTATGGTCAGTCAGGAAAGGAGATAACCCATGAGTATTGATTTTTCTCAGGAGTTTGATACGCCTCTGGTCACCACATCCCTGACGCCTATGGACGATGGGGAGGTATCCCTGCGTCCCAAATCGTTGGCGGATTATACCGGGCAGGAGAAGGCTAAGGGAAACCTGTCTGTCTATATTGAAGCCGCCCGTCGGCGCAATGAGCCTCTGGATCATGTTTTGCTTTATGGTCCTCCGGGTCTGGGCAAAACCACTCTGGCAGGGGTCATCGCCAATGAAATGGGGGTCAATGTTCGCATTACCTCCGGTCCTGCCATTGAAAAGGCGGGAGATCTGGCGGCTCTGCTGACCAACCTCAACCCCGGCGATATTCTCTTTATTGATGAGATCCACCGCCTTAACCGGGCGGTAGAGGAGATTCTCTATCCTGCTATGGAAGATTTTGCCATCGATATTATCGTGGGAAAAGGCCCGTCGGCCAATTCTATCCGTCTGGATCTCCCGCGTTTTACCCTGATCGGCGCGACCACCCGGGCAGGACAGCTCTCTGCACCCTTGCGGGATAGATTTGGCGTCTCCCTTCGTTTGGAGCTTTACAGCAAGACAGAGCTGGCGCGTATCGTGACCCGCTCGGCATCCCTCTTGGGCATGGATATTGCCCCTGACGGTGCAGAGGAGATCGCCTCCCGTTCCCGGGGAACGCCTCGTATTGCCAACCGGATGCTTCGCCGCGTGCGGGATTTTGCTCAGGTCTACCACGACGGAGTCATTACCCGGGCGGCAGCCGACCATGCTCTGCAATGTCTGGAAGTGGACCAGCTGGGACTGGACGCCACTGACCGCCGGATGCTGACTTCCATTATCCGCAATTACCGCGGAGGCCCTGTGGGTCTGGAAACTCTGGCGGCTACCATAGGGGAAGAGGCAGTCACTCTGGAGGACGTTTATGAGCCCTACCTGATGCAGATCGGTTTTCTCACCAGAACGCCCAGAGGTCGTTGCGTTACCCAGTTGGCCTACGATCATCTCCATCTGACTATGCCGGAGGCGGAGGACGCCCAATTGCAGTTCTGACCTGAGAAACTTGCCCAGAATATCGTCGAATTGACAGAAAAATCAAAATATTTTGGAAAATTCTTTAATTATTATTGACAAATGTTCCTTCTGTGCTATAATACCTATGTCGTGAAGCTATGCTCACGGTGTATGTTTGTCTGCGCGTGAAGTACCGATTCTCTTGCCTCCGATTTCGTTATCGTGCTTGGATCTCTCCATCCGGAGTTGTCCGAAATGGTTTGGCTCTTCGCGGAAAGCGGCGACCTTGGCTGTCCTAGGACGGCTGTTCCTTTGGGTTTGCCCAAAGTATTTCTGGCGATGACAGCGCTGGCTGTTCGCAAATATTTCCCCCAGGGAAGAACCAAGTCAAAGAGAGGTAAGATCAATGTACGAAGACAAGACTTTAGTTTGCAAGGAGTGCGGTTCCGAATTCGTGTTCACCGCCGGTGAGCAGGAGTTTTATGCGGAGCGTGGCTTCCAGAACGAGCCCCAGCGCTGCAAGACCTGCCGTGATGCTCGCAAGAACGCCGCCCGTGGCGCCAGAGAGTACTTCACTGCTACCTGCGCAGCCTGCGGTGGCGAAGCCAAGGTTCCCTTTGAGCCCAAGACCGACCGCCCCGTGTATTGCAGCGATTGCTTCGCCCGCATGAAGGGTCAGGAGTAATTGCCAATTGGATAAAAAAGAACCGCTGTATCAAACAGCGGTTCTTTTTTTATACCATTTTCTCCTGCTTGACCTTGTGGTCGATCACATGGCGGGAGGCCAGTTCCTCCAGAATATCCTCCAAAGAGATGCCCATTTCGATCATCAGCACCATAATGTGATAGGTCAGATCGGCGATCTCGTAGACAGTCTCCCGCTTATCGTTTGCCTTGCCGGCAATAATAACTTCAGTGGCTTCCTCTCCAACCTTTTTGAGAATCTTATCGATGCCCTTTTCAAAGAGGTAAGTGGTATAAGAGCCTTCCTTTTTCTCTGTCTTTCTGCCCTTGAGCATTTCCATCAGCCCATCCATAGAGAAGGGGTGGAGGCTGTCACTTTCCCACAAAGGATTGCTGAAGCAGGAATCTGTGCCTAAGTGACAGGCAGGACCCTCCTTTTCCACCATCACCACCAGAGCATCGCCGTCGCAGTCAGCAGTGATGGACACAATGTGCTGATAGTTGCCGCTGGTTTCCCCCTTCAGCCAAAGCTCCTGCCGGGATCGGCTCCAAAAGCAGGTCAGCCGCTTTTCCATGGAGATCCGCAGGCTTTCCTCATTCATATAGGCAAGGGTCAGCACCTGCTCCGTTGCGGCATCCACCACAATGGCAGGGATCAGGCCCTTTTCGTCAAATTTCAGTTTCGCAATATCGATCATCGTTACAACCTCA